>CAYGRM010000363.1:0-6815 GCA_964352225.1 uncultured Saprospiraceae bacterium
CCAATAATGCTATTCCTCAAAATTTAATCAGTAACCTTTATTGCTGAATAGTTACGATTTTTATCTCAATTACCCTTTAAATATTCCAAGAAAAGATTGAATAATCTATCGGGAAAAAATAAAGGAAATCCTTTATTTGCGCGTGTTAGTATGATAGAACTAGTCAACTTAAAGGAATATTATCTTGATCCTTTTAATAATTTGAAAAAGGACATTTTCTTAAATTTGTTGATGTTAATTAGGTTTTTTTTATTTCGAATCAAGCCTAAAGACTCTGGTATAAGTTTTTTCTGAGAAAAAAGTTTATCCCTTTTCAGGAATTCTTTTCAGCGTTTCTAATAAGTATTTCCAAAATTTTTGAACCGAGCTAATTTGCACCTTTTCATCTGGAGAATGTGCTCCTCGAATATTTGGGCCAAAGGAAATCATTTCCATTTCAGGATAATTAGTTCCTAAAATTCCACATTCCAAACCTGCATGGCAAGCATTGACATCTGCTTGTCCATCAAACATTTCTTGATACAAGTTGCTCATTATTTTTACGATTTCAGCTCCAGGTTTTGGGGTCCATCCTGGATAAGTTCCGCTATAGCTTACCTTCGCTCCAATTAATTCAAAAGCACTCGAAATAGCATTGGCTTCGTCCATTTTTTCACTATCTACGGAGCTACGAGTCAGGCAAAGAACTTTATAGTTTCCATCCTTTATTAGAATTCTGGCCACATTATTTGAGGTCTGCACTAAGTCTTCAATATCAGGACTCATTCGATAAATTCCATTTGGACAGGCATAAATACTTCTCAATAAATTGAGTTGATCTGATTTTGATAACAAAGTATTTACATTGGCTGTTGCTTCCAGCGTAAGTTGTAAATCAGGATCAGTCGTTTCGTATTCTTTTTGGAAAATGTTGAGATATTTGGCGATCAAATCTTGTAATGCATTTTCATTTTCTTCAGCAACTGTGATGATGGAAAATGATTCTCTGGGAATTGCATTTCGCAAACCTCCACCATCAATGGAGTGAATTCGGATGTTTAATTTTTTGGTTGCCTCTAACAAAAATCGGTTCATCAACTTATTCGCATTCCCTTTTCCCAAATGAATTTCCATTCCCGAATGTCCTCCTGCTAGGCCTTTTAGTGTTACTTTCCAAGCTTGGTGAGCTGTGTCAAGATGTTCAATTTTATAAGTTCCTTCAGCAGTTACATCAATTCCTCCGGCACATCCTATGGTTAATTCATGATCATCTTCGGTATCCAAATTTAGCATGATTTTTCCATCGAGATAACCTCCTTTTAATCCTAGGGCACCAGTCATTCCTGTTTCTTCATCAATGGTAAAAAGAGCTTCTAAGGGAGGATGCGGAATGTCCGTAGATTCCAAAACTGCCATAATGGTGGCTACTCCAATTCCATTATCAGCGCCAAGCGTTGTTCCATCAGCACGAACCCAATCCCCCTCAATTAACATTTTGATTCCTTCTGTATCAAAATTAAAATCGGTATCTGCATTTTTTTGATGCACCATGTCTAGATGACTTTGCATCACAACCGTTGTCCGATTTTCCATTCCTGGAGTTGCAGGTTTTTTAATAATGACATTTCCAATGTCATCCACCGTAGTTTCAAAACCTAAATTTTCACCAAAGTTCTTAGCGAATTCAATGACTCTTTCTTCTTTTTTCGAGGCGCGAGGAACAGCATTTAAGTGGGCAAAATTTTTCCAGAGAGATTTTGGTTTGAGGTTTTGAATATCAACTGACATGAAGTGATTGTTATAATTTTTTTAATGATGGCAAATATAAAGAATGTGGCTTGGATTTATAGATGTATATACAATTAAATTTTGTTTAATTCTTTCATTATGACATCTAGGTTTCTTTTATGTGATGAAATCATGTTTTTTGGAAAGTTATAATTACTTAGAAGAGATTGATGATCAAATTGTTCATTCTCCTTGATGGAAAAAATCAGATCGTTGATATATTTTTTCGCTTCACTCGCTCGGTTGAGCATTTCTTTTTTGTTTTTGGAAAAAAGACCATGACCTGCGATTAACATTTTGGGTTCATATTCATTGATTAATTTTATCGCTTTTTCTAATGTTTCTAGATATTGAAAACCACTTACATAAATAAATGGAAACTCTACTTCACATAAATAATCTCCTGCGATAAAAATTCCTAAATCAGGGATCATAGTAAAAAATCCATCTGAATTGTGTCCTACAGCTTGACAAAAAACGAACTCTGTCTGTTCAATTTCTATTTTTTGAAAATCCTCCGAGACAACAATATCGACTTCAGGATATTCAATCGGATAATTGCGAAGGATGTAATTTTCGTCATCGAAATTCTTGATTTGTTCAATGATTTTTTCTTTTATAGGATTGTTTTGGAATGCCTTGGAGGCAATGACTTTTGCATCGGGAAATGCTCGGTAGCCAATGATATGGTCGTAATCGGAGTGGGTAAATAAAAGGTAAATTGGTTTAGAATTTCTAATTTTTTCAACGTAGGATTGAATGGTTGCGATTTCTATGGGTAACCAATTAGGATCAATGATGAGAATAAATTTTTCTAAATTTATGACTGTAGAAGTGGTTTGGTAAAGTGCACTTTCAAAGATGCAGGTAGTGGAATCTTGGTATTGGATTTTCATAAATTATGTTTTTTTGGTAGAACGCGGATGCCGCGGATTGAGCGGATGAAAGCGGATTTTTCTAAATATGTTGTAATCGTCAAATCCGCTGAAATTCGCTCGATCTCCGTTCTCCGTGTTCTATCAAAACAATATCATAATTTCCTGCAAATTATCTAAATTGCAGCTTTCTTTTTTCAAAAAATAAAACTTAAAAAGTGTCCAATAACAAGCGACAATTTACATTAATCGGTTATCCCCTTTCTCATTCTTTTTCCAAAAAGTATTTCACGGAAAAATTTGAGCGAGAGCATATTGCTAATCATGAATATTTCCTCTCTCCTTTAGCACAAATTGAAGATTTTCCAAAGTTACTTGCTGCTCATCCGAATTTAGCTGGTATTAATGTAACGATTCCCTACAAAGAGAAAGTGATTCCATTTTTAGATGAAATTTCAGAAGAAGCGAAAGCAATTGGCGCCGTCAATACGATAAAAATTAAAGGTGGAAAATTGAAAGGTTTTAATACTGATGTCTATGGTTTTGAAAAATCACTAGTGGATTTTTTACTCGAAAAAGAAAAGAAAATTTCGGTTGAGAATGCCTTAGTTCTAGGTACTGGAGGAGCATCCAAAGCAGTTGTTTTTATTTTAAAAAAGTTAGGAATTGATCCTATTTTAGTTTCTCGAAAAAAAGCAAAAGGTGATTTGACTTACGAAGATTTGGATACCATTATTTTTGAAGAATGTAAGTTAATTGTAAACACAACTCCGCTAGGAATGTTACCTAATCTGGAAAGTTGCCCTGATCTGCCATTTCATAGAATAAGTGCCAAATATCATTTGTATGATTTAGTTTATAATCCAGAAAAAACGGTATTTTTGAGAAGAGGCGAAAGTCAAGGAGCAGCCATCAAAAATGGATTGGAAATGTTACATTTACAAGCAGAAAAAGCTTGGGAGATTTGGAATAAAGCATAGAGCATTAGTTGATCGATAAAACCAATAAATAGTTAAAAATAATAATCAAAAAATAATGAGTAAAATTGAAAATAAGCCAAGTAATTCAGCCTTAGAATTAGATTTTTCTAATACGGAAATTGCTTTTGCTTACAAATCTGACAAAGAGTTAAAAAAAGCAGCTTGGCTATTTAGCTTAATGAATAAAACCTGGTTAGTTAATCCACTTTCAGATCTAGGATTATTAGCGATGAAATTGAGAGTTCCATTGACGGAAAAGATTGTTAAAGAAACCATGTTTCAGCAATTTGTTGGTGGCCGTACTTTATTGGAAAGTACAACTTCCATCGAAAAATTATATGAATATAATATTCATTCTGTTTTGGATTATGGTGCAGAGGCGAAGACGACGGAGCATGAATTTAATAAAACGATGAATGAAAATATTCGAGCGATTGAGTTTGCCAAAGTAAATGAAAGTACACCTGTCGTGGTTTCTAAAATATCAGGAATTGCTCGATTTGGATTGCTAGAAACTATCCAAAAAAATAGATCAGGATTGTCTAAATCTGTCTTGATCGAATATCGAAATGTCTTGAAAAGAATAGATTCTATTTGCTATGCTGCTTCAATTAATGGAGTATCTGTAATGATTGATGCCGAAGAGAGTTGGATTCAAGATACGATAGATCATATTGCTGATTTGATGATGAAACGATATAATAAAGAGCGAGTAGTGGTGTATAATACATTTCAAATGTACCGACATGATCGGTTGAAATTTTTGACTAAATCCTTTGATAAAGCACAAGAGCAAGGGTATCTACTTGGAGCCAAATTAGTGCGTGGAGCTTATATGGAAAAAGAGCGAGAAAGAGCTAAGGAAAAAGGATATCCAAGTCCAATTCAGCCAAGTAAACAAGCTACCGACGATGCTTACAATATGGCTTTACGTTTTTGTATCAATAATTATGAAAGTATTGCTTCTTGCGCAGCTACTCATAATGAAGAAAGTTCTCGGCTGCAAGCAGAGATGATTGAAGAAAAAGGAATTCAAAAAAATCATCCTCATTTGAATTTTTGCCAACTCTATGGAATGAGTGACAACTTAACCTTCAATCTTGCTGATGCTGGATATAATGTCGCTAAATATATGGTGTATGGACAAGTCAATGAAGTTTTCCCTTACTTGATTCGTAGAGCAAAAGAAAATACAGCAGTAAGTGGAGATATGAGTCGAGAATATGGATTGGTGAAAAAAGAAGCGGATAGACGCGGACTATAAAAAAGTAGTGATGAGCTATGAGCTATAGGTGATGAGTTTTTTGAAAACTCATCACTTATCACTCATAGCTAATCGCTAAAATCCTAGAACATTTCGATTGCAGAGAAGTGGAAAGACGCTTCTTTTTTTGCATTTCGGTCAGAGTCAGCTCCGTGAACTGCATTTTCTCCAATGCTCTTAGCATATTTTTTTCGGATAGTACCTTTAGCAGCTTCTTTTGGATTAGTTGCTCCGATTAATTTTCGGTAATCTTCAACTGCGTTTTCTTTTTCCAAAACAGCAGCAACGATTGGTCCGCTAGTCATGAACTCAACCAACTCTCCAAAGAATGGACGTTTTTTGTGTACACTATAAAATGCTTCAGCAGCAGCAGTAGTTAATTGAGTTTTTTTCATTGCTACAATTCTGAAACCTGCTTTATTGATGTCATTCAAAATAGCTCCGGTATGTCCAGCTTGAACTGCATCCGGTTTGATCATTGTAAAAGTAATTTTACCTGCCATGATAATTTGTTAAATTTATTTATTTTAAAAAAATAAGAATCAAGAAGTTAAACCTTCGAATTTTTATTCAGTTACATCTGTTCGAAGGCATTTTTAAAAAAACGCTGCAAAAGTATCATTAAATCCCTAAATTTTGGCAATTTCGCACTCTCGTTTTTCGATTCTTTGAAAAAAAATATTTTTTGAAAAAAATCAAGCAACTTAAAAACAGATCTAACACAAAGGAATACCGCTAAACTCAGTATGGAGAACATAAAAGAACTAAAAAACTTACTTTCCTATCCAAAGGACATCGTCATTACATCTCATCGAAATCCCGATGGAGATGCGATCGGTTCTTCACTTGCTTTATATCATTATTTGATTCGAAATGGACATACCGTTCGAGTGATGTTTCCTTCAGAGTATCCAGATAATTTTGCTTGGATGCCCGATGCGAACAAAATTTTAATCCATGATATAGAGCCAGAGGATGCTAATGAATATTTGAAAAAAGCTGACATTATTTTCTGCCTAGATTATAATGCATTGGAGCGAGTAGATAAAATGGGAGAAGTAATTGGAGCTACCAATTGCACTAAGGTTTTAATCGACCATCATTTGTATCCTGAAAATTTTGCAGATTTTGTTTTGTCAGATACAACGGCAAGTTCGACTTGTGAATTGATTTATGACTTTCTAGTTATGATGGAGGAGAAAAAGGGAATCGATGTTACGGTTGGAGAATGTATGTTGACTGGAATTTTGACAGATACGGGTTCTTTTAAATATAGTACTTCTCCAAAGTTGTTTCGAATCGTGGCAGATTTGTTAGAGAGAGGAGTGGATGATTATGTGATACAGGATTTGATTTTCAATAGTATGACAGAAAAGCAGCTGAGAATCATGGGGCATATTTTGGATAATCGAATGGAAATTTTACCTGAATACAAAACAGGAATTATCACCTTGACTAAAAAAGATTATGAAGATTTTGATATACAACGTGGTGATACTGAGGGAGTTGTGAATCAAATTTTGATGATGAAAAATGTGAAAGTTGCCGTATTTATTCATGAGCAACCAACCATTGTCAAAATTTCGATGAGATATAAAGGTGATTTTTCAGTTCAAGAAATTTGTCGAAAATACTTCCGCGGTGGTGGACATAAAAATGCATCAGGGGGAGCGTCCTATTCAGGATTACGAGCAACGGTAAACAAATTTAAAAAGTTGCTACCAGAATATAAAGAGCAGCTAGACGCGTTGTAAATTGGTTTTTGATTAATTGGTATCGTTCAATTAGGTGATGGCAAATTCAAAAAATGAAAGTCTTTTTTGTAATTTTAAAACAGTCTCTAAGATAGAAGATTTTAATTATTTTAAAAACTATGAAACAAGTCCTGCAGATATTTTTGCTATTTGTTCTTTCCTCTTGCCAAACTAA
>CAYGRM010000364.1:0-6809 GCA_964352225.1 uncultured Saprospiraceae bacterium
GTTTATTTTTTTATAAATTAATACTACAAATTTAGTTTATCTCTCAACCCTATTCATTGACTATAGTCAAGAAGTGAAAAATGAAGAAAAACGCCATAGAATCGAGGAGACGGCTCCGCCCAAAGGCGCCTCTCACACCACCGAGTTATACCGTTGGTTTCCAAATTATGGACAAGCATTTTGTATGTTTATTTAGCAAGAGCAAATAGATTTCGTACTTACTGAAAATTTCAGTTTGAAACATTTTGCTCTTGTCTTCTTTTTACTCCGTTCGCGCAGAGCTTCCCGGCTCGCGGGTTACATTATAGAAATCTAAGGTTTCTACAAGATTCAGGGATCAGATATCATTTAGGAGGTATCCGATCCGTCCAAAAACATTTTCCCAACTAGAAAAACTCCTTCTCCCTCTTTATCCAATACAAATTCATCCCACCTCATCACTCACTCCACCTACCTCAAACCTCGACCAATAAAATGCGATCGACAACCCCGAAATAATGTGCCAAGCTCCCCACCAAGCAGCAATAAAAGTCATGCCTCCAATAGCTAGCTCTGGATCAAATATATTAGGGTTAAACAATAAGGCAAGTGCCAGTCCTGAATTTTGAATTCCAGTTTCGATGGATATCGTCTTTCGATCGCGTTGATCTAATTTGAATAATCGAGCAAAATTATAGCCCAAGAGAAAAGCCAAGGTGTTATGAATTAAGACAATCAATGCGATGTATTTGATGTGCTTGAGGAATAAGTCATAGTTCTTAATGAAAATGATTAGTAAGATGATTAGGAAAATAGCAATAGAAAGTCGCTTCATCGTCACGACAATTTTAGAGGAGAATTTTGGGAACTTCTGATTTACCATCAGTCCAAGAAAAAGAGGAATACCGAGGATCATCAGGATGGTAGTGAAGACATGAAAGGGATCGATATAAAGTGGCTGAACCAAATCGCTATGGCCGGTGGTCGTATATATTTGTACAAAAATATTTCCCCAAAAAGCAAAATTGAAAGGAGTCAAGATCAACGCACCAAGGTCAGAAATTGCGGTTAAACTTACTGATAAAGCAACGTTTCCTTTAGCTAGACTACACATAAAATTAGAAACATTTCCACCAGGACACGCAGCCACCATCACCATACCCAATCCTACCGTCATGGTGATATAATCTCGGAACAAGATGGCTAAAATGATCGTCATCAAAGGCATCAACACAAATTGTGAAATGGCACCAATGATCGCTGGTTTGGGATGGTTAAACAGACGAGTAAAATGTTCAGGCTTTAGTTCCAAAGCCACTCCAAACATAATAAATGCAATGGCGAAATTGAGAAACATCTGGCTTTCGGAATTAAAATTAATTCGTACGTTGTCGAGTGCTTGCAATGATTCGAACATGGTTTTATTTGTTTTGGGTTTTTAAATTCAATCTATAAAATATCGTTGCTTTAAACAGCCAGCTATCCGAAAAATCTGTATTGAGCTGACTTCGGTTATCACCAAAATAAAGTAGTGGCGTCCCCATTGATACTTTTTCATTGTACATTCTAAACGATCGTGCGACAGATCTTCCAAATCCGAATTGTAGGTTGATGCCATTTTTCAAACTATATTGAACATAGGAGTATAGTTCATTTGTGGATCGAGTTAAATATCTGGAGGACTCATTACCGATCGGAATATTGATATTATAGGTGCGGATTTGCCCTTTGAAGTTAAGACCGAATCGGACTGAATTTGAAACCGCATAATTTAAATCCACCGAAAGTGGCAGCAATACGTTTGCTTCAAATTTGTTGTTTGGACTCAAATAGTAGAAACCAAAAATGGGTACAAAGAAAGGACCAAATAATTCAGCATTTCCATACGCTCCGAACTTATAATTAAAGTGTTCGTTTTTGGCGTATTTCATTAGAACGACTCCTCCAATCTGATAATCATCAGTACCAATATTTTCAAAGTCAGATGAAATTTTTGGAAGAAGCATATAAGTGCCACTCCATTTAGAAGTGTGGTTTACGTTCATTCCCAGTTTAAGGGTAAGACCTATTAATGATTCATTGGCTCGACCTGGGTTAAAGGAGGCCGTTGTTTGTTCGTAGGTAAGACCCGTTAAAAAATTAATCTTTTCATTGATGACGATTGGTACTGTCAAATTGCCATTCATCTCCATTAGATCTGTTGTGGACTCATCTGTATCAAAGGAATTAGTTGAAGATGTGGAATAATCGAACTTAACTAGATCGATATAGTTTTGAGCATTACCTAAGTGGGCAATGAATAGCAAGACTAGAATTAGGAAATGGTTCATAAGGCTTCAAATTAAATTATATAAAACAACTTCATTGAATAAATGTCTGACTTAATTTATTTATGATCAATAAGGACAGTAATTTAATAGTCTAAAACTAGATGAAAAATTGTAGGAACTTGAAGCATTATAAGCTAATCATGTATATATATTTATCATATATCAATTCGAGTAAAGTTTTTTAAACTTGTTGTAATTTAAAAAAAATGAATAGCATTACCTTATTCCCTTAAGGCATTTTTTTAAGATGTAATAGTCAAAAAGTACCTCCATTATTTTGTCACAAATAATTATTCTATCATTTGTTGATTGGCTTTCTTTGCCCAATCAAAAATCGTATTTTGTCCGATCTTTTTTCTAAATCAAAATTTGATAAAAATGCCGAATCTGTCTTTGTTTTTAAAAAATGTAATTGTATTGTTATTTATTTTATTTTTCACTTCTGCTCAAGCACAAATCTTTCTGGATGAAAATCAAATCCAAGAGAACCATTTTAAATTTGAAAAAGTAGATCACAGTTCAACCAATTGGTGGCTCGAAATGAATAGTGCAAATCCAAACGTTTTGACTGCTGAACTTATGTACAATGATTATTTTTCCATTCATAAAAAAGAAAAGAGTTTACAGAAAAAATTATTCATTCGATGGCTACAAGATGCTCGATTGAGCATGACGCCGCAAGGAGAATACATTCCTCATCAGGCAGATGTCGAGCAAGTCAAACCTAATAAAAATAACGGAAATGGTTTGGCGAAAACCACAACCGGAACTTGGGATGCCATCGGGCCAAATTACGCTGAGGAAACTACTTGTGGCACAAGTTCATCACTCACCGGTGGTTTTTGTGATCGAGTTTATATCAATCCATATAATACTGATAATTTGTTTGCAGGGTATTCTTACGGCGGACTTTGGGTGAGTCAAGATCAGGGAGATACTTGGACTTTGACCGATGCCGCATTTGCAAATGGAACGAATACTTATGCGAATCGAGATTATTATTATGGAGATATTGAGGCGAGTAGTTTAAATAGTTCGGTAGTTTTTGCAGCAACAGAAGCTGGTTTATTAAAAAGTGAAAATGGAGGAATTGATTGGGCAATGAGTCCGCAACTCAATAGAATTGATAACCCTGGGATACGACCATATTATTTAGCGATGTCAAAGTCAAATGTAAATGTATTGTTATCCACTTTTGGACAAGAAGTTTATCGCTCGACTGATGGAGGAAATACTTGGGCACTAGCATTTGATAATACAACTGGTGGGCCGAATCATACTTACACCAGCCAGTATTCGAACAACTCCACTTTTGGGATTTATCAACGAACGTATAATTTTTTTGGATTGGAACAAGATCATGATGATAACAATGTTTTTTATCTAGGATTATTTAATTCAAGTAATGAACCTTGCATTTATAAATCAACTGATAGCGGAGTAAGTTTTGACTTTTTAGTCAATCTGAATACTGCTACTGGAGTTTCACTTCCCGCAAGTTTGCATTTCCGAACCATCCCTGCGCAGCCTGACAAGTTTTATCTTTTTGGGCAGTTTGCCGATGGAAATATTTATCATTTTAATGAAGATGGAACTTTAGCGAGCCAACTACTTTTGGATGCTTATGTCGAAGCAGGTGATATCAATTGGTTGGATGAAAATAACGTGTATACCGGTTTTTATGGAGCAAGTTCGATTATGAAATCTACAGATGGTGGAGCTAATTTTACAGATATGACAAGTGGTTATGGCGGTTGTCCAAAATATGTTCATCCTGATGTTCGTGATATTGATGCGGTCGGAGATTTAGTTTTGATAGGTTCAGATGGAGGTTTGGCTTTGTCAAAAGATGCGATGGAAAATGTGGGAAGCGTTGGTCGAGAAATTTCTTCAATTGATTTGTGGGGATTTTCGAGTTCGCCACATTCTGATATTGTTTCAGCAGGATGTGATCATGGACCGACAAAGATCCGAAGATTTGCTGGTGACAATGGTTGGATTAGTCGAGGTGGGGGAGACGCAGGTCAAACTTCTGTGAATCAAAGTAATGACAAATGGATTTACTTCGATCATGGATATGGAATTTTTAAAACAGAATTGTCTGACGATAATTCCTTTGCTTCAACGGAAGCCATTCAGCCAAGCATCAGTTTGCATCGAGTAACTTTTCATCCAAATTTTTATCAAACTGCTTTTGGGATTAATGGAACAAAAGTAGATGTGACTCATAATAACTTTACCTCCTTCGAAACCTTTTATGATTTTGGAGAAACGGTTAATCGAGTACTTTTAGCTCCGACTGACACGACGGTTTTTTATGTCTTATTGAGCAATAATAAAATTAGAAAATCAACCGACGCAGGTGCAACTTGGTCAATCGTTACACCTTCACCCTCAGCATCTTCAGGTCAATCGAATATCGTTGACATTGCAGTTGGTGATGATCCAAACCATCTTTGGGCAGCTTATGGAAATTGGCAAAATGAAGCGAAAATTTTGCAATCAACTGACGGAGGTACGACTTGGAATAACATTACATCTACAAATTTACCGACAACTCCAGTTTCCCAAATTGTATATCAAAGAGGAACCGACGGAGGTGTGTATTTAGCCTTTGCTGGACAGTCAGGCGTTTTTTATAAAAACAATAATTTGGCAGAGTTCCAAGCACTTGGAACTGGTCTTCCGATGCTCGGATATATTCGGAATATTTATGCCGTTCCAGCCAAAGGAAAATACAGAATGGGAAGTTCGAGAGGAGCTTGGGAACATGACTTATTTGAAGAATCTACGAATCCAATTGCCGATTTTTCAGTTAGTTCGAACAAAAGTAAATGTGGTTTAACCCCAATTGAATTTTTTCAAAACAGCGTTCACTCTTCTGGAAATGCCACGTTTGAATGGACTTTTGAAGGTGGAAATCCTTCGACTTCAACTGATGCGAACCCATCTGTAACCTATGCAAACATTGGGACGTACGATGTGACTTTAACTTTGACCGATGAGTTTGGAAATATAAATACCAAGATTTTGGAAGATTTTATTCAAGTACAAACTTCCGTTTGTGGAGCAGATGATAAGGCCGGGAAAATGATTGATTTATCAGTAGGACAAACCAATCGTCCAGCACTTTCGAATGTTCCGATTACTGGAAATGAGTTTACGATTACGACTTGGGTAAAACTTCATGAATTGCAAAATAGCTTCGCCCAAATTGTCAGTACCAATGCTCCAAATACTCGCTTTGGTTTAGGATTTGCCTTTATGAATTATACGGCCAATTCAAACTTAATTTTCACTTCGCCTGATATTAATTATTGGGAAACCTCTAATCTGAATTTGCAAGTCAATCAATGGCATTATGTCGCCATTACTTACTCACCAACTGAGGTAAAAATTTATCTCGATGGTCAAGAACCTTGGGTGAAAACAGGAAACTTCCAAGCGGTAGATTTTTCTCAATCTCCATTTTATCTTAATAATGATATTCATAATCAAGGAGGAAATTTTCATGGTCAAATTGATGAATTAGCCTTTTATAATTATGCTTTGACTCGGCAAGAAATTCGAGAAAAAAGACATTTAATTAAAAATCCTTCAACTGAAAATGGCTTAGTTACCTACTACCAAATCAACCAATATGATGCTGATGAAAGTGCGCTTTACGAAGTGATTGGAGGACATCAAGCGACAGTTTTAAATTCATTGATTGATGAGGTATCTCCGATTCCAGTTGCGACTGGAGCAGTTGCTCGAATTGAAAATGTAACTACTGGGACTTATGATTTTGTGGGAACAGATGCGGTGATTGAAATTCCAAATGGAGTTAATACTCCAAATGGTGAAGTTGTTGTTACTCGATTAGATGCTGCTCCTAACATTACTCCTACAAATGCTCCAATCGTCACTCCGCAATATTGGGTCATCAATAATTATGGAACAAATACGATTGGGTTGGAAGCTACTTTGAAATTAACAAGTACTGACTTTGTTACCTCAGAACTGTTGAGTAATTATAAACTCTACGTGCGATCAGAAAATTCAATTGACTTCTGGCAGGAATATGATTCAGCTAATTCTGTTTCTTCTGTAACTGGTGAAATGGTATTTAATGAAATTGGAAATTTTGAACAATACATCGTGAGTGATGCCATGGAAACGAGTATTGAAAATATTTCGGAAGAAAAAATAAATCCGATTGTACAAATTTCTCCAAACCCTGCAAGCGACCATTTGATGGTTTTATTTGATGAAAAAGCAAAAGGAGAATATCAACTTTCCATTTTTGATGCTACTGGAAAAACAATACAATTACATGATGTAAATATTGCTTCAGAAAGTTTGAAAAAAATAGATTTGTCGAAATTGGCAAGTGGTGTTTATATTTTGTCGGTGCAGCAAGTTGGGGTAGAGGTGGAGAGTTTTAAATTTGTGAAAAATTAATAATAATAAATTGAACGCAGAGCCGCTGAGGCGCAGAGACCTTTTTCGAACATAGTG
>CAYGRM010000365.1:0-6764 GCA_964352225.1 uncultured Saprospiraceae bacterium
AAAGTTTCGTAAACGTTAGCATCCAATTGAAATTTGAATACCTTAAAATGGAATTGACCAAATGAATTCATCTAGAACCATATTTTTCCTTTAAATGAAAAATATAATGTTGTCAGCGTTCAAAGAAAATTCAATTCCTAAAATGAAATCAGTTAGTGCGTAGTGATAAAAAAGAAAATGGACTTTGAAAGTTAATTCAAAGTCCATTTATATGATATTTTAATCAATACCGTCTATCACCTCCCTCGCAACTTTTTTGATTGCCAAAGGCAAAATCAAAAAAGGCTCCCCTTTAGGGGCTGGGGGTTTAGCTATCAGAAGAAACTGGTCTTCTAAATCCTTTTTGCTTTTTAGCAGCTTTTGATTTCGGCTTCAAGTCTCCACTTAAATCGTAGAAAACTGGAGTTGCAACGAAAACAGAAGAATAAGTTCCGACAACCACACCGATCAACAAGGCAAATGCAAATCCTTGAATACTTCCTCGTCCGAAGATGAAAAGCATCGCGATTACAAATAACGTTGTTAAAGAGGTGATTACCGTTCTACTGATGGTTGAATCAATCGCTTTGTTCACGATTTCTTCTTTAGACCATCCAGTATATTGATTCATGTACTCTCTAATTCTATCGAATACAACCACCGTATCATTGATCGAGTAACCAATTACGGTCAAAATCGCAGCAATGAAGGCTTGATCGATTTCCATAGGGAATGGTAAAATTCCATGTAGAAGAGAGAAAATAGACAATACAATCAAGGAATCGTGAAATAATGCGGCAACTGCACCTGCACTATATTCCCAACGAGTAAATCGAATCATGATATAAAGGAAAACAACTAATAAGGCGAAAATACCTGCATAGAAAGAAGTCCTACGAATATCATCAGCAATAGTTGGTCCTACTTTACTAGAACTAATTACGTGGGTAACTCCAACTTGATCGCTTTTGAATTTTTTCATATCAAGATTTCCACCAGCAGTTTTGTTTACACCGTTGAAAAGTGCAGACATTACTTTGTCAGCTGTGTCATCATTATTCTCATTAATCAAATAAGAGGTCGTAATTGCAAAAGTATTGTTGGTACTTACTGATTTCACTACAGGGTCAGGAGCATCAACGAATGCTTCTTTTAAGTTAGCTTTCAAAGTTGCCATGTCAACAGTTACATCATCAGCAAACTGAACATTGTAAGCGTATCCACCTTTAAATTCTACCCCTAACTCAAAACCTCTAGTGAACATAGATCCAAATCCAGCTAATATAATAAGACCTGAAATCATGTAAGCCATCTTTCGTTTTCCTAACCAATCTACTTGAACATTGGCGAAGGCATTTTTAGACATTCCAGTCCAGAAACTCAATTCTTTATCTTTTCCAATCCACCAGTCAATAATTAATCGACCAACTAAAACAGCAGTAAATAAAGAACAAATTACACCAATGATCAAAACAACTGCAAAGCCTTTAATTGGTCCTAAACCAAAGTAAGCTAAGACACCAGCAACGAGTAGGGTAGTTACATTGGCATCAATAATCGCAGAATAGGAATGTTGGAAACCATCTCGAATAGCTGCAGCATTTGATTTGCCAGCTCGAAGTTCCTCTCTAATTCTTTCGTAAATGATTACGTTAGCATCGACGGCCATACCAATAGTCAAAACGATACCTGCGATTCCAGGTAAGGTTAGAACTGTTCCGAATGAAGCCAAAGATCCAAAAATGAACGCTACGTTTAATAACAAAGCAATGATCGAAACGATACCTGCTCCACCATAGTAACTCATCATAAATAAAAGAACTAGCAAAGTACCAGCACCCAAAGCAGTAATACTTCTTGAAGTATTTTCAGCACCTAAAGTAGGTCCAACCACAGCTTCTTGAATGATTACTGGTTTCGCAGGTAATTTTCCAATTTCCAAAATTCGAGCTAAATCACCCGCTTCTTGAACATCAAATCCACCCGAGATACTTGTTCGTCCTCCTGAGATAGCTCCATTTCTTACACTTGGGCAAGAAACGACTTCATTATCTAGCACGATACCGATTTCACGGGCACCATTTTCAGAAGCAAATTTTGTCATTTTATACCAAGTAGTAGCTCCTTCATTATTCATTCCCAAAGTAACCTCGATTTGACCTTGGTTAGTTTGAGTAGATGCAGTAGTGATAACATCTCCTTCAAGAGGAGCAATATCGCCTTTTCGTTTCTTGATACCATATAAATACATTTGATCTGATTCTTCACCATCATCATTTGCACTTACAACTGGTTTATAACCCCACATCAAAGTTAAGTCACGTGGTAACATGTTTTGAACTGCTGGGTTTCTAAATAATGCATTTATTGCAGAAGTATCGTTTGGTCTAGCAAATCCCATAATTGGGCTTCCTTGACCATCTTGACCTGGAGAAGTATTTGGAGCAAATAATTTGAATAATGGTCCAGCTTCTCTTTGAGCAAATTCAGGATTAGGAATTTGAATAGTATCGATACTAGCAATTTCAGTAGTTGCATTTCCTAATGTATCAGTTACATAGGTAGTATCAACTTGAGAGATAAATTCAGGTGCTTCTACTTCTGTTGAATCTTTTTCAGTTGCACCTAATTTTTCCAATCTTTCATCCATGTCAGCAAATGCTTGGATAATTTGGAAATTATTATCTGAGTTTCTGTAGGTCTGCCAAAACTCCAATTTCGCAGTTGCTTCCAAGAAAGCTCTTGCTCTTGCTGGGTTTTTGATCCCTGGTAATTCTACTACAATCATATCACGAGCAGCATCCAAAGAAACATTTGGTTGAACTACTCCTAATTTGTCAATCCGTTCTCTTAATCTTTCGTAGGTATTTTTTACTACTCCTGTAGATTTAGTTCGTAACCAGCTAGCTACAACATCATTAGAAGAGTTTATATTCAATGTATTGTCATCATCACCTGTATTCAAAAAGTATGGAGCCAATGATTGACCTGGGTTAGCAGCTTCATAGGCATCAACAAATAAAGTAACAAAATCAGAATTATTATTCGCTTGGTTTTGTTTCGCAGTTTTTAACGCATCTTCAAAAGGAGGCCCGGTATTATTATCCCTGGCCAGCGCCATGAGATATTCACTTAAATCGACTTGCATCACAACGCTCATTCCACCGACTAAATCTAGTCCATAAGCTAATTGAGAATTCTTTAAATCTTGGTAGGTGTAATCCTTGAAAGGACTGTCCCATACCACTTCCTTGGAGATCGAATCCAAGTACACGCCTAACTTCTCGTTGTAGGCTTCGGTTCCTTGTTCGCCGTAGCTTAGTGCATATTCAACAGCTTCTTGATCTACATTATTCGTTTTTGTAGAAAGAAAGAACTGCCAAATACAAACTAGTGCCATTAGCACAAGAAAGAATTTGATAAGGCCTTTACCTTGCATTTGTAAAAAAATTTTAAAAATTTAAAAATACGTTAAAATAAAATCGCGCAAATATACAAGTTTTGACTAATAAATGCTTGTTTTTTTGGCATTTGTGAAAGTGCAAAAACTATTCTACTTTTGCGTCGATATAATTTTTTACGATGAGAAACAAAGATTGTTGATAGTTTTGTCTGGTTTTTACTAACATTTTTTCAAATGAACTAAACAGAAAAACTTATTCACCCATCTTAAACTCTCAATTGTAATATTTCCAAACCTAAAATTGATCAATTACTAATGGGACTATTTTCATTTTTAAAAAAAGCAGGCGCTAGTTCTTTGAATAAGAAAGAAGTAGCTAAAGTTGAAAAAACTGACGAAATCAAAAAGTTAGAAGAAAAACTTTTGAACAAGCAAAAAACACTTGTATTAGAAGGTATCGTTGGAAGTCTTGGTGTACAAACTAAAGACTTAACAGTAAAGTTTTCTGGAGAGAAAGCTACTGTCTCTGGTGAAGTTGGAAGCAACGAAGATCGTGAGAAAATTATCCTTGCTTTGGGTAACGTTTCTGGCGTAGCTACTGTTGACGACAAACTTATCGTAAAAAAAGCTACTCCTGAGGCAGTTTTTTACACAGTTAAAAAAGGAGACACTTTAGGCAAAATCGCTAAAGAACACTATGGAAAAGCTGGAATGTACAAGGAAATCTTTGCTGCTAACCAGCCAATGCTGAAGAGCGCTGACAAAATTTATCCAGGACAAGTTCTAAGAATTCCTCCTGCGAAATAATTTATTTGAGTGATGAGTAATGAGTGATGGACAACGAGTTCCTCACGTCAAAACTCATCACTCATCACTCATCATTTATAGTTCATCACTATAAAGCATTTCTCAACTTTCCATTCAGGAATCCTTCCACATTTTTCACTACCTCATTCAATAACCTTTTTCTCGCTGCTAAACTTGCCCAAGCTTGATGTGGTGTGATAATACAATTTTCTACTCCTAACAAAACATGATCTGGAGAAGGAGGTTCTGCTGATAAAACGTCTAATCCTGCACCTGCAATTCTTTTGTTTTCCAACGCATTTCTTAGAGCTAATTCATTGACCAAGCCACCACGTGAGGTATTGATTAGATATGCAGTTGATTTCATTTTTGCTAGATTAAGCAAAGAAATGATTCCTTTATTTTCGTCTGTCAAAGGGGCATGGAGACTCAGTACATCACTTTGAGAAAATAAGTCGTCCAAACTAACATATTCAATTCCTTCGATTTCTTCTTTTTGTGGATTTTTTCGGTGAACGATTACTTTCATTCCAAAAGCTAAAGCAACCTCAGCCACCGCTTTTCCTATTTTTCCAAAACCATAAATTCCCATTACTTTCCCATAAATTTCATCAATGGGTTGGTGCCAATAAGCAAAGTCATTTTGTTTAGACCAAACGCCTTGGTGGACTTCTTGGTTATATTTTTCTACTTGATTCGTTAAAGCAAAAAGTAAAGCAAAAACATGTTGAGCTACAGCTGGAGTACTGTAACCGCTGACATTTGAAACAGGAATATTTTTTTCTTTACAATAATCCAAATCCACATTATTATATCCTGTCGCAGAAATACAAATGTATTTGAGACGAGGAAGTTGTGCTAAAATGGGACGATCCAAAACTTGTTTATTAACAATTAAGATGTCAGCGGATTCAGCTCTTTCGATAATCATCTTTCGATCTGTTCTAGGAAAAACTTCCAAACTAGAAAGTGCTTCCAGACTGTCCCAATTTAAATCTCCTGGGTTAAGTGTATGTCCGTCTAAAGCAACTATTTTTATCATTTAAAAATCAGGAATTAAATTTTAACTAATTGATTATCAGTTTGTTATAAGGGAGTAGTGTTGCTTGTGTTTATCTCTAATGGTTAATTCGTTGGCTATTGATTAACGAATTGTTTTAAATGTAATTCCAAGCTACTATACAATTCAGCCATCCGATGTGGACATCCAAAGCATGCTTTAAAACTACCATCCGTTCTAAGATCATTTGGAAAAACAAAGGTTCTAGTTTTACTATCTTTTTTGATGAGGCTCAGTAATTCATTCAAATCATTTTCCTTAATTATGATAGATTGGCGATTGGTATTTTCCCTCATTTTATTAACTATGTAAATTTCCTCAAACTGTTCTTCTCCTATTTTTTCTCCATAAAATTCATTCGGTGTTTCTAAAACGAGCAATGGAATGTTATCAATATTTAAGTGAAATATTCCAATTGGCGTTTCATCACATCTAACAGAGCCGTAGGAATTTATTAGAGAAAATTCATTCATAGAATTCGTTGCCCATAGTTCTACTTTCTGCTCTTTTTTGAAAAAAAGTAGATGCAAAAGTACAATATCTTCTGCTAAGGTTTTTCCCTCAGAATTGTTTTGAGTTGAATTATTTTGACAAGAAAAAAAACTTAGAATGAGCAGCAAAAGGCAGATTTTGGAACATTTCATGTGCTAGAATTAATAAAGAGTCAAAAAAAACAAGTCCCTTTGCTAGGCAAAAGGACTTAGGTAAAGATATATTTTTTAATGTCTTTTTTTTAATTAGATGCTTAAATGATCCAAAATTAGGTGATGTATTATTTAGAGCATGTTTAAATTTTTACCGTCTTGAAAACCAACGATTTATGAACCTTGGGTCCAATTTAAATTTTATTTAGCTCGCTAAACTTCAAATGAAATTGTTAGCAAGAACCACAAATCATTGATTTTCAATTAGTTAAAAATTTAAACATGCTCTTAGTTATTCAGTTCCCAATTATAACTTTTAAAATTAATTGAAACTCCTGAATCGATATTTGTATTGGAATATTTATTCAAATAAGTTCTCAAATCTCCGAAATCCTTTCCGTACCAATCAAATATTTTTGATACCTCTACTTTGTTATTTGTAATGGTATTATAATCTGAATTATTGATGAAAGACTTCGTTTGTTTTTCGAAATTCGAGTTCAAATTACTGGCAGTCCAAGCCTTATTTAATAAAGGAGGACATGATTTAGCAGCACAGTTCACCGCAAAATGGATTCTTGGTTCATTGAATTTAGGACGAATAATATCATTTTCGATATTGTTCAAGCTCAAGGTTCGTTGATCTAATTTGATCCATTTGACATCCCAAGGTTTGCCATTGTGCAAATCCATAATTGATTTGACCGGGTAATTCTTTAAAATCAATTTTATTGTGTAGGCATTGTAAGCGTTGATCCAAAAAGCCAATTCCTCATTTCGCCCCCAACCTTTTTCTACATTGGTTTTTTCTAATTTTTCTAAATACGAATCTAATTTAGCTTCGTCATTTTTTAATCCTTTATAATTAACC
>CAYGRM010000366.1:0-6756 GCA_964352225.1 uncultured Saprospiraceae bacterium
GAATCACCTCATGTCCTGCTGTGGCGGCTACTTGTGCGATACCGCTTCCCATCGATCCACTTCCTAAAATGCCTATTTTCATATTGTAAGTTATTGGGTTATTGGTAGTTGAGTTATTATTTTAATCGCTCAATTGCCAATAACAATTTATTCTCCTTTAAAAACTGGTTTTCTTTTTTCTAAAAAGGCAGCAACACCTTCTTTGTAATCAGCGGTGTTCGCTGCATCACTTTGTAAATGTTCTTCGACAGCAAGTTGGGTTTCAAGATCGTTAGTCAACGATTTGTTGAAGGCTAATTTGGTATATGCTAAACCTCTTGTAGGCATACTTGCTAATTTTTCAGCCAGCTTTTGTACTTCACTTTCAAAATCCTCATCCGCAACATATTTATAAATCATTCCCATTTCTTCAGCTTCCCGTGCTGGTACTTTTTCTCCTAAAAAAGCTAGCGCAGTTGCTCTTGCCATGCCAACTAATCGAGGCAAAGTAAATGTTCCACCACTATCAGGAATTAAACCAATTTTGCTAAATGCTTGCATAAAATAAGCAGATTCAGTTGCGATGACAATATCGCAAGCTAATGCAATATTCGCACCTGCACCTGCTGCGATTCCGTTGACTGCAGCGACAACAGGTTTTTCGATTTCTCTAATTTTCTTAATGATTGGATTATAATGTTGACTGACAAAAACCGATAAATCAGGACTGTCAGGATGAGTTGCTTCGGCTAAATCTTGCCCTGCACAAAATGCTTTTCCATTAGCGGTGATGATAATGCACCGAACTTCTGTATCTTCTGTACATTCTTTTAAAAACTGCTGCATGCCCAAGGCAATTTCTTTAGTGACACTATTAAACTTGTCAGGGCGATTAAGAGTGATCGTGGCAATGCCATTTTCTTTGGAGAAAAGAATACTTTCCATATGTTTTGATTTTATTTTTGTGTAAAAATAAAAATTGCAACCCATGGAAAGCAAAGGATGGAGGTTTTATTTAAAATTAATTTTCCAATTTCAATTTCACCTCATCATAAAACAACTCGACCCACCGTGAATATTGCTCACCTGAAGGATGTAGCTTATCTGAAGCAACCAATTCAGGTTTGTCTAAACCTTCTCTTGAAATGGGAGTGATATTAAAATAACTGATGCCAACACTATCGGTAATTGTCTTATTGACTAAATTAAAATCATCAATCTTTTGACTGACGGTAGTGCTGCCGTTTCCAAAAGGCGTATAGGCATAATCCGGAATTGATATAACAAAAACGTTCTCTTTTTCGCCTCCGGCAAAATCAATAGCAGTTTGCAAAAGTTCTGCAAATTCGATTTCGTATTCTTCAATTGGTCTTCCTTGATATTGATTATTCACTCCAATGAGTAGTGAAACGAGATCGAAAGTGTCGGTTATATTTGCATCAATAATTGCGTTTTTTAAATTGGCGGTAGTCCAACCAGTTTTTGCAATAATGATTGTCGTATCGATATTTATCGAATCATTTATTAGTCGAGTTTCCAATTGAATAGGATAGCGATCCTCGACTTCAACACTTTGACCAATGGTATAGGAATCTCCAAGAGCTAAATATGTTAAAGCTTTTTTCTCAACTATTGGCGGTTCGTTGGATGGATTTGAATTGTCGTCTTTGGAGCAATGTATAAAACTAATGGTGCAAAATAAAGCAATGATGAGTCGCATTTGAATGTTTTTAATTTGTTTGAAAATAAGTCTATTTTAAAACTTTTGAATCCTTAAAAAGTTCATACGAACTATTTGTACTAATCAGTTTTAAACTTATGAAATTTACCTTAAAAGCAATACGAACGATTTTTATTTTTTCTATTTTGACGGTGTTAACTCAAGTTGGTGGAGTGATTTATTTACTCTATTTACCTTTTTCTCTTTTTGTAAAAAGTGAAAAATATAATTTTTGGAAAAGTATTATTGCAAGAAGTTTAGGGTATAGTTTGATTTATGTTTTGATTGGTCTTTTTACTGTTCCGCCGACAGATCGTGCGCTACGCTTACTGTCAGATCGCTACGCTGTCAGATTAACGAGAGTATTTAAGTTATCAACAGTCTGATAGCGTAGCGATCTGTCAAGGATCAAAGCGCCTGATCTGTCCTCTAACAGCGCAACAGTCTTTTAAAAAAAAATCTCCAATCGCAACTTAATGCAATTGGAGACTAATTCGGTAATTAGAATTAGAATAAATATAAGGATCAACCTTTTTTATTCATTTTCTTTTTGACTGCCACGTTCTCTTTTTGAGTCTCTTCACCTTCGACTTTTCTGAGAATGATTTCTTCTACCTCACCTTCTACCATAAATACAAGTTTGTATTTTCCAGGTAGTTCATCTTCAAGATTGATTTCGATTTCGTTCAATCCGTTAATGAGTGGTTTCTTTGTAGAAAACACTTTTTCCCCATTGAATTTTTCCAGAGAAAAAGTCAATTCTTTTTCTGATAAAGCATCCAAGGTTACTTCAAATGTTTTAACCGCTGAAGTGTTCGACATCCTAACAATTTGAAAATTGTTAGACCTAGTCTTCGTCACCATAGCGATTTCAGAATAGCTTTCCGTTTCATCTTCATCTACCAATTTGAGTCGGTAGAAAGTAGTTTCGTTGTTGTTGCCAACATCCATGAATCGGTAACCTTTTTCTTGGTTGGAAATTCCGGCAGCTTGGATTTCTCGTTCCATATAGAAGTTGATTCCATCGTCGGATTTTTCAACAATAAACATTTTGGTGTCCATCTCAAAGGCAGTTTTCCATTCAATCCGGTTGCCCATTTTGAATTCTTTGCCATGAAGAGGAGTGGAATACTCAACATCTGCTTTTGCGAAAAATGAAGTAAAAATAAAAAGTGTTGTAAGAACGAAAATAGGCAGGTCATTTCTGACTGATTTGGTTTTAATTTTTGCCATTATTCTTACTGTTTTAAAAAAGTTAGATAAATTGGTCTCTCTAATTGTTTCTTACAATCAAGTTAAAGGCAGGAGTAGCTGAAAGCTTATTTTGGGTTTTGTTTTTGTGACGTTAAAATGAGTTAACAGGAGGTTAAATGCCTTGTAGATACTAGTGTTAGGCTAGATTATTGTATATATTTCGACTAAAATTATGTGTTTGGAATAACCATCAAAAAGTAACCTTTATGCTGAGATTTATTTTTTGAGCAAATTAAAATACTAAAATCTTTAAGACATGAAAATCACAAACCTCGTCCTACTTTCCATTTTGGGTATTTTTATTTTTAGTTCTTGCGGCCCGAAACTGACCCCTTTTACACAAAGATTATATGATGAAAATAACTGGTCAGATGATGAATTAAAACGGATTCAGTTTTATACTTCAGATGATATCATTTTATTTAGAGAATTAACGAGAGGGGAATCTGAAATTATTTCGGGAGAAATAAAAATTCGGAATGGACGAAAAATAGATGAAGTAGTTATTAAAAAAGGAACACCAGGTGTGCTTATTTTTGTACCTAAAGAAGATAAATTTGCCGTTAGTTTCGAACCTGGAAATGACGATAGATATTTAATATTTGGAGCAGCAATAAGAAAAGGTGGACAATATCGATTATTTGCAAAGGATTGGAATCGTAGCTTCGGAAAAGTAACCTATGAAGGTAAAACTTATCGAACCAGTTCTGAAAGTCAGTATGCTACGCTGATGGTAGATTTGAAAAGAATTCGAGATACAAAAGTGCGAAAGCGAGTGGCAAAAGGACGAACAGTCGATTAACAATAATTAATACCACTTTGTGAAAATCATAAATGAAAAAGCGGTGATTCTAACATTTAGAATCACCGCTTTTTTTACTTAAAGTTATCACAGGTTACCACTAAGGATTAACCATTATTAAAACTTATTTAGGTAAAACTACCGAGTCAATCACGTGAACTACTCCATTGCTTCCCTCCAAATCAGTAGCTGTAATTGTACTGTAATTTCCATTTTCATCTTTTAGTACTACGTTTTCATCTCTCATCATAACAATAAGACTGTTGCCACTTACGGTTTTCAAAGTTACTTGACCTCCTCCATCTTGGATTGCTTTTACTACATCTTTTGCTTTGAAATTTCCAGCGATAACGTGGTAAGTCAAAATCTTTACTAGTTGATCTTTATTTTCTGGTTTCAATAAAGTATTTACTGTTCCATCAGGTAATTTGTCGAATGCCGCATTTGTTGGTGCGAAAACAGTAAATGGCCCTTCACTTTTAAGTGTGCCTACTAAATCAGCAGCTTTGACAGCAGCAACTAAAGTAGTGTGTGCTTTCGATCCGATGGCAATATCTACTACATCTGGTGTTCCATTTTCAGTATAAGAAGCTTTTACCGCTTTAGCTTTTGAGCTATTACATTGTGCTTGAATATTAACAATGCTAATAGAAAATAATAAGGCTAAAATCATTAATTTTTTCATGTTAAATGTTTTTTAATTTTTAATAGATAATTTTAAAATCGACATATCTACGAAGTGAAATTGAGTTTGGTTTTTTTGAAATGATTTTTTTTGAATCTTTTTTTTCTGCAAAAAAAAGCTTAAACATTTTTTAGTTAACTCTGTTACTGCATTTGTACAAAGAGTCAATTTTTTCTCTTTATTCTCACATTTATTTAATTAACAAATGAAGTTCGCTGAAAACCAAATTGTGGAAATGTTGCATCAAAATGATAAGCGAGTGATTGCTATTATATATGACCAATATGCACCACCACTTTATGGTGTTGTTTTGAGAATTGTTCAATCAGAAGAGATTGCTCAAGATGTTATGCAAGATTCATTTGTGAAAATTTGGAAAAAAGGAGCAACTTATAATTCGACTAAAGGAACCTTATTCACTTGGTTGTTAAATATAACTCGGAATACAGCAATAGATAAATTACGCTCAGCGGGCTTTAGAAAAAGAGGGAAAAACCAAAGCATTGATGACATCGTATATAACCAAGTATCTAGTCAAGGAACAAATCCTGACGAAATAGGATTGAAAGAGCTATTAAGTAGTTTAGATGAAAAATATAAAGAGATCGTAGATATGATCTATTTTAGAGGCTTCACCCAAAAGGAGGTAAGCGAAGAATTAAATATCCCAATAGGTACTGTAAAAACGAGATTAAGAATTGCCTTACGTGAACTAAGAGGGATTTTTGAGGTTACGAGAATAGTTGTGTTACTTTTTTTAATCAATAGTATTTTATTTACATTATAAAATGACAAAAGAAGAATTTATAAAAACGGGCTTATGTGAACAATATGTTCTTGGATTGACGACTCCTGAAGAGAGTGAATTTGTAGAGCAAATGTTACATACTTATCCAGAGTTAAAGGGAGATTGTCGTGGATTGGAAGACTGCATGGAGAAGTATGCTCGTGCACATTCAATTCCTCCGCCAGCTATTTTGAAGAAGAGCGTAATGACAAGAATTGATGAACTTGATGCGATAGAAAAAGCAGCTAAGCGTAGTTATTCCATTCCCAAATGGGTGGCGCATTCAGCTATGGCAAGTCTTGTCGGTTTATTGTTTTTTTCGTTTTTTGCTTGGAATGGTAAATCAAAAGTTGAAAATGAAATGGCTATTCTTTCAACGGACTTTCAACAATTCCAGAAAGATTGTGAACAGATGCAAAATGAGAATATTATTTACGCCTCGCAAAATTTATTTCTTAAAGATCCAAGTACAACACATGTACATTTGCTGGGGGAAAATAATTCTTTAGCCATCGTTTACTGGAACGAAAATAAAGATAAAGCATATTTGAAATTAGAAAATTTGCCCGCTCCCCCTGCTGGTAAAACGTACCAAATGTGGGCAGATATTGATAATGAAATGGTCGATATGGGTGTAATAAATTATGATGATAAAAATATGATTACGATTCCACATATGGCTAATGCAGCTAGTCTAAATATTACTTTAGAAAATGAGGGTGGAAGTGATCATCCAGATGTTTCTCAATTAAAGGTAAGTGGGATTATTTAATCCCTGTCCCCTTCAGGGCAATGTCATTGGCCTAAGCGATTTTTTGAATATCGATTTAAGAACAAGGATTTGAGATTTGAGATTTGAGAAGTTTGACGAACTAACATGGTTAAATTATTATCGTCAAACTTCTCAAACCCTTATTCGATATTCAAATTCCTTATATCAATGACGTTCCCCTAAAAGGGGACGTATAATTTAGTTTATAGTGAAAATTAGAAACCTATTCTTTCAAATGGAAGAATAGGTTTTTAGTTTAAGTAAAAACTTAAATATATCGTTCCCCCTTTCCATACGGACACGTCTGTGTAAGGGACAGGGGTTAAATTAGTTCGATTGCAAGTATTTTTTTGATAATTACTTCTTTTCCACTTTCAGGATCTTTTTCTTTGGAGTCTTGCCAAGTAACTTTTATTTTTTTTCCTTTTAGGGATTTCCAATTACCGACGTTGAGTTGGTCAGCACCTTCGTATGCTTGCCAAAAATAGAAAGAAGTTTCTTTTTTGTTTTCGTCTTTCATGTGTAATTGATAATAATCTCCATCTTCGATTGATAATAATGTACCAATGGTGACTTGAATGTCTGAGGTAGATTTTTTGGTTTCTTTTGGTGCAGGTGTTTGATTGATTTTTTTTGCAGGCGGAGCTTCTACGATGTCTGAAAGGTCGGCATCTTTATTTCCTTCTTCTTTATTGGAGGCAGGTTGGGTGCAACTTGCAAAGCAAATTATTGAAAGTAATAAAGCATAAATTAATTT
>CAYGRM010000367.1:0-6724 GCA_964352225.1 uncultured Saprospiraceae bacterium
ACCGATTGGCCCTTCCATTGTCAACCCCAAATCACTAGCCCCAACTGTTGCCGTAAATCCAATTCGATCATCTCGACCATCTTTTTGTTTGAAGTTAAAAACCGAACTCAAAGTATTTCCACGATTGGCAGGGAAGGCTCCACTATAAAAATCTACCTCCTGGATAAAGTCAACATTAATTAATCCCACCGGTCCTCCTGAAGCTCCTTGAGTAGCAAAGTGATTGATATTTGGAACCTCTACATCATCCAAATAAAATCTATTTTCGTTAGGTGCACCTCCTCGAATGATCAGGTCATTTCGGAAAGAAGCAGTTGAAGTTACACCTGGAAGGTTTTGTACTACTCGTGAGATATCTCGATTTCCCCCGGGGTTTCTTTTGATTTCAGTTATTCCAATATTTCTCAAGGAAACTGGACTTTCCTCCGTCTTTTTGAAAGGAGAAGCTTTCACCACTACTTCCTCAATAGTGAGTTGCGTGGATTCCATTTGTACCTCCAAAGTGGTTGGACGAGAACTTTTGGCAGCCACCTCGTACAAGGTCTGATCTTTGTATCCCACATAAGAAAATCGAAGATTATAAACTCCTGGTTCGACTTCAAGTTTAAAATTTCCCTCCTCATCAGTAGTCGTACCAATGTCAGTATCAAGTACTAATATGTTGGCAAAAAGAATAGGCTCATTATTCGTCGCATCGACTAAACTTCCTTTGATAATTCCTTTTTGAGAAAATGCGGTTAACCAACTGCATAGTATAATGCAGGTAAATAAAATTTTATGCTTCATTTTTCCTTGTAATTTTTTCATTGTGTTTAACAGAAGGGAAGGGGATATGTTTAGGATTAGCTAAACATATTCTCGTTATTAAAAGTGAGAGATTATATTAGAAACTGATGTTAGGCATCCACATTTTCTTCATTTTTTTATTAAGAAAAAAATGAAGGGAAGTGGGGACTAATAAATAAAAGTTGATTCTGCGTAACATGAGTTAGGAAAATATGCTGAGATGATATGAATGTCGACTTAATAATTCGAGTATGAAATTAAAGGTAAAGAGGTCTTTTGACTGTTACTAAAGCACCTTGTAGATTATCATTCCTTCATTTAAAAAAATGTAATTTTAACTGTTTGATATGATCTTCTCCACCAAGTACCACAATGGTATCTTTCGGGCCAATAAGCGTTTCAGAATTAGGGCTAGGAATCAAACCTTTTAAATTATCTTTAACGCCAATAACAGTTCCTCCAGTTTTTTTATGTATTTGTAATTCTTTCAATGTCTTGTTTTGTAGAGTTGGTTTTAAATCTTCATAACGCAATTGCTCCAAGTGATAATGTTGCCCACTAAAACCAGTCATCAGATTTAAAAACTCAATCACAACTGGTTTAGTTACCATTTGAGCCATAAACATACCACCAAGGTGATCGGGTAAGATTACATTGTCAGCACCTGCTCGGTAGAGCTTTCTTTCGGATTCTTTTTTAGAAGCCCTAGCAATGATTTTAATTGCAGGATTCATTTCACGAGCTGTCAAGGGGATAAATACATTGTCTGCATCCGAATAAGTGGTAATGATAATCACTTCTGCTCGATCTATGCCGACTGCTTTTAAGGTGCTATCCGAAGTGGCATTTCCAATCGAAACAGGAAATTCGGAATTTGATTTTATTTCATTAAAAACCTCTTGATCTTTTTCAATAACTACAAATGGCTTACCACTACTATACAGTTCCTCGCAGGCTTCTTTGCCATTTCTGCCATAGCCACAAACGATAACATGGTTATTTAGTTTGTTAATTTTTAAATCTGTCATATAGTTTTTATAAATAGATTTGAGTTTCCCTTCAAAAATAAAACTGGTTAGTACGGAAACTGCATAAGCGAAAATACCTAAGTTTATTAGTATGTATAAAGCTGTAAATAACCTACCCTTGTCCGACATTTCATGAACCTCTGCAAATCCTACTGTTGACAAAGTGATTACAGCCATATAAAAGGCATCAAGGAGGCTGAAATCCTCAATTAAATAGAATCCAAATGTTCCAGCTACTAAACTGAAAAATAATAGAAACGAAGCTAGAAATAATTTACGTAATGATTTATCCATTGATCTGAAATAAATTAATCGACATTAAATAAATTCAATGTGATGATGATGCAAGGATAATATATTATAAAAATTTTACAAAATAAATCCATCCTCCATTTCAATAATTCGATCTGTTTTTTTTGCAAAATCATGGTCATGGGTGACTATCAACATTGACATATCAAATTCCGAGCTTAACTTTCTTAAGACGTCAAAAACAATTTCTGAATTTTTACTGTCAAGATTACCGGTAGGTTCATCTCCCATGATGATTTTAGGATTATTGATTAGGGATCGAGCAATCGCTACTCTTTGTTTTTGCCCTCCTGAAATCCTGTAGGCCTTTTTATTCGCTTGATCTGCAATTCCAAGGATTTCTAACTTTTCCATTGCGTTTTTTTTAATCTGATCAGTATTATCTTTTCCTAATTTTAGAGCAGGAAGCATTACATTTTTTAGCACCGTAAACTCTGGAAGTAAATAATGAAACTGGAAAATGAATCCTATTTTTTCATTTCGAATACGCGCCAAATCATCCTTATTTTGGTTTGACATATTCTGTCCATCAATGATTAGTTCTCCTTCATAATCTGTATCCATAGTAGAAAGTATATAGAGTAGGGTTGATTTTCCACAACCCGATTTACCCATGATGGAAACAAATTCTTTTTTATTTAACTGAATAGAAATGTTTTTTAAAACATGAAACTTGACAGGTTCTAAAAAGTATTTGTTGATATTTTTTGTTTCTAAAATTGGATTCATATTCTTTAATGATAGCAGGCTTTCTAAATAAATTTTTGCAAACTCTTTCGTAATCTTTTACAATTAGTTTACTGACTTCTAATAATTTCTACAGGATCAATTTCTTGAGCTTTTCTAGCTGGAAGATAGCCGGCTAAGAAAGTTGAAATTAAGGCAAAAGCAATTCCGGTGAAGTAAAAGAAAGGATCATAATTTATGGGGTATGTTTTTATGGTAGGTAAAGCTTCGGTTTCAAAGGGTACGGCATCAATCATTAATGAAACACCATAGCCAAGACCTATTCCTAAAATTCCTCCTAAAATTCCAATTACTAAAGCTTGAATAATAAAAATATACATTACATCTCTTCCTGTAAATCCAGTTGCCTTTAGAATAGCGATGTCGTTCATTTTTTCGTAGATGAACATATTGAGGATGTTATAAATTCCAAAACCTGCAACAATCAATAGGGTAATGGAAACAGCATAGGAAATTAATGTCCTGATATCAGAACCAGTATCAAATTGGGCGTTAGCTGTTTTGATATCCAAGGCTTCCACATCGTAAAGGTTTTTGATCAAATTTGAAATGGGTATTGCATCCTCTATATCATTTAATTTTACATGAATTCTGCTAATGTAATTTCCGCCAGCGCCAAGAATCTGCTGCGCCATTTTTAAGTTGACATAACTCTGTATATCATCTACTTCTGCCAATCCGCTTTGATAAATTCCTCCAATGGAAAGTGAAAAGTTAGCTCCATTGGTATTGACAATTCGAATTTTATCTCCAACAGAAAGTGATAGTTTTTTAGCAACCCCTGCTCCTAATAAAATACTATTTTTCTTTTTGATCAGGCTGTTTACATCACCCGCAACGATATAATCTTTAAAATTAAATAGCCTGACTTCTTCCTTAACCTCAATACCACTTATCACCCCATTCAAATTATTGGAACCCGCTAAATAAAAAACTTTACAAGTTGTTTGTGGAGTAGCTCCTTTTACTTGATCATTTTTTTTGAGCTCAGATAAAATAGGTATCGCATTATGGATTCTTTCTAAGCGACTTTTGGGTTTTATGGAGTGAATATAATTGAGGCTACTTAATGCTTCGAAGTACTTATCGGAGGGTTGGGTTTCAGAAGGAGCAGTTTTGTTATAGATTTGCACATGAGGTGTTCTATTCAAAACTAGACCGTCCAAAAGTTGATTGAGGCCAGTCATAAAACTCATCATAATAATAAACATCCCAATCCCAAATGTAACTCCCAGCGCAGCAACTGCAGTTTGTTTCTTTTTAGCGAGTAAATGAGTTTTAGAAATATCTAAAATGATTAAAAGATTCTTCATTATTCACTTGGTTTTAAGATGGTGGTAGTCGTGTCAATACCTGATAAGATTTCTACAAACTCTAAATTTTTCAAACCTACTTGTACCTTTTTTTCTCCATCTTCAGTCAGAACTTTATCGTTGGGTAATAGATAATCAGAGGGGATTACTAGTGTGTTGTTCCTTCGAGAAACGATGATATTTGCCTCTCCGGCCAGGCCATTATATAATTTTGGAGGGAGCTCTAAAAAACTACTTTCTACTCTAAATGTTTGAGTAATATCATCTTTTTTAGGAAAAATTTTTGAGACAGTAGCAACGAAAACTTGATCAACATAGGCATCCAAAATAATCAAAACAGAATCACCTATTTCAATTTTAGTAATATCAACTTCATCTATATCCATTTCAAGTTTGAATTGATCCGAACTACCTAATTCTGCAAATCGTTCTTGGCTACTAATAAAATCGCCTACTTCTTTATTAATTAAATATACTTTTCCCTCAATCTCTGAGCGAATAGTGAAATCTGCTAATTGACTTTTTTCTGTATTGGTTTTACTTAGGGCTTTTTTATAATTATTTTCTAAATTAGTTTTAGTTTGAGCCAATTTTTGCACTAAAATATCAAGTTGTTTTTGACTAGTATTAAACTTTAATTTAGATTGGTCATAGTCAGTTTTTCTTCCGATATTTTGAGCCCAAAGTCTTTCCTGTCTTTTAAAATTGATGGAGTCTAAAGCAAGTTGCTCTTTTACATTTTTTATTTCTAGTTCGATATTGTTCAACAAATTATTATTGCCTAAGTAATTTGATTTAGCTTCTTGAAGATTTATTTGAGCATTGGTTAATTGACTTGTCACCTCAGCGGTAGGTGAAATTTGGAAAAGGATTTTTCCTTTTTCTACCAAATCTCCTTCTTGGACATTTATCTTTTTGATAATACCTGAGCGAATGGGTTGAGGATAATAAGAAATTTCAGGTCTTACTTTTATAGAAGCATAGACTGATTCGGTGATGTTGCTAGTTTTAGGTTTTATTCTGGGAGCATTTTGATTCTTTTGACAAGAATAAACGACTAGAGCAATAATAATTAAGGTGAAATATTTATTCATTTTTAGGTTCTCTAAAGCTAATCAAAAAAAAAATGCGGATAAAAACTTATCCGCAATCTTAGATTTTCAAAATATCAATTATTGAAGCATGAGCTTTTAAGTTTTGTTAAACTGCAGTTTGAGTTTTATTTGGGTGTAAAAGTTTAAAAAGAATGTCATGTGTAGTAAGAATACCAACAAGCTCTTCCCCTTTTAATACAGGAAGTGCATGGAAAATATTTTCTGTCAAAATTTCCAATGCTGACTCCAAAGAATCATCTGGAGAAATAGAAACAACTCGACTAGTCATCGCCTCACTTATGGAATAATTTTTTAACCGAATCTCATTGAGGTAAGGTTCATTACTATCTTTATCAATGGGGCGAATAAAATATAAATAGTCGGTTTTACTTAGAATACCAACAAGTTTATCATCCTCCATAACAGGAAGGTGATGAATTTTTTTTTCGCTAAATAAATCCTTAGCAACTTGTAGTTTATCGGAGGAAGAAACTGTGATTAAATCAGAGGTCATGATCGTTGAAACTGGAGCTTTTAAATTCATTTTTTATTTTTTTTATGTTTTTAAATTTGAGATAAATTTCGGAAATCAGTTTTCCTTAATTGGTGATGTGCGTCATTTTTATTTGGTGATGTTTGTCACTAGTTTTCATTAGCTTTAAAATATTCATCCATACATTGATGGAGTGGTTGTCCCTTCTCATGAATACAATTACAATAATCGAAACAAGGTTCTGGATTGTTTTTATTTTCACATTGCTTTCTACATTCTTGCATAGTGTTGCGAGGAAGAATATCATAAGCTGTGGTAAGTGTAAATACAATTAGAAAGATGGTGGTCACTACTCCTACAAAAAACTTAATTGGAAATTTATTGCTAAGATTTTTTTTCATAGGTAGGACAAGGTTAGCCTTTGAATGATTGAATGGGAATATAAATTTCAATTTATGATAATCCCAGCAAAGTAAATATAAACAGGCCATAACCATCAAAGGTGATGATATTAATGACCCATCAAATCGCACAGAAAGCGATAAAATACAAATATTTAAAATAATTGGGAAATAGATTAAAGCTCCAAGAAGGGTAGTTTTTGGGATTAATAAAAGTATTGCTGCGGTCACTTGCATGATACCGATAAACGTATAATAATAGCCAGTATAAAATAGTGCTTCTAAGTAATGACCCATCGGATGATTAACTGAAAGAACGGTGAATCTTTCTCCTAAAATCTTTTGCATGCCTGGAAAAAAAAATCCAATAAACAAAATGATTCGAATAAAAATGGAGAAGTATCGAAGCCATTTATTGTGTCTCGCTTCGTAGTGAAGTTGATCTATTTTATTAGAAATACCCATGATGTGGTTTTATTTAAAAAGAACTTTGTATTTAAAAGTTAAATATAAGAATGGATATATTCTAATTTATAGTAAATAATAAATC
>CAYGRM010000368.1:0-6695 GCA_964352225.1 uncultured Saprospiraceae bacterium
TATTTGACTGAAAGGATTATTTTAATTTTTAAAGTTTTGATTATCAGTTTTTTATATAAAAATTTCCACTTTTAAATTCCATCTGATAAATTTCGCCTGAGGATTCAAACTCCACATGGAAATCATTGGATTGCGCTGATAATTCCGTAGGTAACCAACTCCTCCCATTTTTCACCACAATAAAAACTCCATCGTAATCACCCACCCAACAAAACGAATCATTCAAATGATGTAGGTTGATTAATTGAATTTTAAAATGATTGATAAGTTGCCGAGACACTTCCATAGGGTCGTCCGTAGGCATTCCGATTTCATTTATTTTAATGATTTGGTTGAGGTTGAAATCTTCTTTAGATTCAAAATTTAACGAAGGTCTTTCGATAAATTCTGCGATGTTTCCATCCTCATCAAAAAAATAAATTGCCCGTCCTACATAATTTTCTTTTGTTCCAAAATGGATAATTTTTTCCCCATCTTTTTTTAGTAAATCAATTCCCTTTTTTTCTAAAAAAATAATCGCTTGTTCTAACTTTTGGTTAGGAATCAGGAAGGCAAAGTGATAAATAAAGTTAGACTTTTTATCTTCCTCAAAAATCAAGTGAGTGCTTCCTGTGCGCATGAAGATTTTATTTTCTTCAAAAAAGTCAACTTCGAATCCAAGCACATTTTTATAAAAATTAAATTGAGCTGAAATGTCTTTGGAGTATAATTTTAGTTTACGTAGTTCCATTGTTATAATTATTTTTGAATCCGTAAAACGACTTAAAGAGACATTCTTAATTGAATGATTTTTCTTTCTATTCGAGCTACTTTCCGAGTCGTTTAACGGAAGGGGAAACAGGAATGCCCTTTCTCATTTTATCATCATCAATTGGTTTATGGTAAATTCTTTCGATTGGAACAATCCCAGTCCAAATATCCAATTCATAATCTTCTTTATCGTTATGACAACCTTCGTTTCGAATTTTCGCCGAAGCTTCGTTGATTTCAATTTCCAAAACAGTTGTTGCTTTTAATTCCTTTTCACTTGGTTGTCTTACTTCTTCCCAACGACCTTCTAGTACTTGATCAGAAATAACTTTTAAAGCAAATAAATTAGCTGCTTTTCCCTCCACTTTTTTCGCTTTTCCAAAAACGACAACTGACTCATAATTCATAGAATGATGGAAAGCAGAATTTGACAAAACTAAACCCGTGACTCGATGCATGCAAAAACACATATCAATACCTTCATCCAAAGTTTTTATCATGCGAGAGCTTGCTGCACCATGAAGATAAATTTTATTTTCATGTCTTCCATAGATGGTTGGGATGACTACAGGAATTCCTTGATGAATAAAACCTATGGTACAAGTACTATCATTATCTAATATTTTGTAGATCGTTTCTTGATCATAGATACCTCGTTTTGGTACTCGACGAACTTTAGTTTTGTCATTGGTTGCTTTCATGTTATGGATAGTTTATATCGTCTTCCACGGGTGGCAAAGAGATCAATAAAAACCGTAAAGACGAATGATGAATATTTTTAATTTGATGTAAGGCTGCCGTCGGAATGTGAATGCTATCGCCAGCATTAAGATTGAATTCTTGTCCCTCTAGAATACAAAACGCTTGTCCTTCTAATATGTAAATATATTGTTGAGAATTTTTATGAAAATGTAATTTCTCCTGTGAATTAGGTGGAATTAATTCCTCTTTGATGTTTAAATTTGGATTGGAAAATAATGGCCAAGCCATACAGTTTTTACCCCAAAGATATCCTTGGGTTTGATTTTTAATAATCTTCATGATGGTAGTTTAAATCGTTTGAAATCTAGTTGTAAAATCGACATAATAATTAAACTACGAAATTTTTTCCCATATTTTATGCACTCCCTTTTTGTGCCTTCGTCCACAAAGCCAACTGATTTATAGACGTGATATGCTCTTGGATTATCGGTAAAAACATCCAACCATAGTCGATGTTTTTTTAATTTTTCAAAAACTAATTTTTGTAATAACCTTAAAGTCATTTTGCCATAGTTTTTATTTTTTTCATTAATAATTATTCGTTTTAGCTCGACACTTAAATGTGGATTTATTAGACCTCTTAAGATAATAAAGCCAATCATAATTCCTTGATTATCAATTACTTTTAAATGTAATTGATCATTACTCTCAATGACTTTTTGATGCTCTTCAGCTGAGTATTGGAAAACAAAATCTTTGTTTTCTGGATCATTTTCCCACTTCATTATCGTAGGAAAATCAATAGTATTTGTTGGCTTAAAGTGTAGCATTCCTTTTCATTATTAATTATTTGCTGAACGATTATTCAAGTTAAGGCAATTAAATAAAATCAATATTTAATAAAATAACGTAAAATACTTATCTCAAAATTAAAAGATTACTGGTAGCTTTGAATAGTCCAGTTTTGATAAACTAAATAGTCCAGTAATGTTGCCTTATAAAAATATGATAAAGGTCGATCCTAACTTGAGAATGCCAATCTATGTCCAATTAGCCAACGGGATTATCCAAGAGATTTCGTGTGGGAATTTAGTGCCAGGATTAAAATTACCAGGTTCTAGAACTTTAGCCAATCATTTTGAAGTGCATCGAAAAACGATCATTGCAACTTACGAAGAATTGGAAGCGCAGGGATGGATCGAAACGATTCCAGCGAAAGGCAGCTTCGTCAGTAAAAAAATTCCAGTAGTCAAAGCAAGAAATTTTAATAGTCAAAAAAAAGAAATTATATCGCCGCTTCATGAAACTCTTTTTTCTATTGAAAATAAATTTGTAGAAGATGTAAATCATTTAGTTCCAAAATTTACCACCTACAAATACCAATTTGATGATGGTGTACCCGATTTGAGATTAGCACCAATTCATTTTTTAGCACGTCAATATAAAAGTGTTTTAAGTAGTAAATTGGCAGCTAAAAAATTAAACTATTCACATGATTTAAAAGGCAATATTTCCCTTCGACACGAACTTGTGAAGTATCTTTCTGAAACTCGAAGTATTAATGTTTCGACTGAAAATATTATGATTGTGCGAGGAAGCATCATGGGTTTTTATTTATTGTTTCAAATAATTTTAGAAAAAGGATCATACGTAATTGTTGGTGAAACTAATTTCAAAGCAGCCAATGAAATAATAAAAAATGCACAAGGAAAAATAATTACAGTTCCTGTTGATGAGGAAGGAATTGATGTGGATGCAGTTGCTGACATTTGCAAAAAGAAAAAAATAAGAGCAGTTTATATTATTCCACATCACCATCACCCAACTACAGTTTCTTTGAGTGCTGAGCGACGCATGAAGTTATTACAATTGGCAGAGCGGTGTAAATTTGCAATAATCGAAGATGATTACGATTATGATTTTCATTATGAAAGTAGCCCAATATTACCTTTAGCAAGTTCTGATCGAGTAGGAGTGGTGTCGTATGTTGGTTCGTTTAGTAAGTCGATTGCACCAGCATTTCGAATCGGTTTTGTGGTTGCTCCAGAGAATTTAATAAATGAAATGGCAAAACTAAGGAGATATGTCGATCGACAAGGAGATGTACTTTTGGAACGAGCAATTGCAATGATGTTGGAAGAGGGCGAAATTCGAAGACATATGCGAAAGGCTCTAAAAACTTATCATCAGCGAAGAGATTTTTTCTGTGATTTGTTGCAAAAAGAATTAGGGGATTATGTTGAATTTAAAATTCCAGATGGCGGACTTGCGGTGTGGACGAAGTTTGATGAAAAAATTGATATGACAAAATTGTCTGAAGTTGCTGCAGCTAAAAATCTATATTTCGCAGATAGCAAAAGATATGATCCGATTGGAAAAGAATTGAATTCGACGAGGTTAGGCTTTGCATCAATGAATGAAAAGGAAATGAAAGTGGCAATGAAAATTTTAAAGAGTATAATTTAATTTTGAATGGCAAAATAAATCTACTTTCTTAACCCATCATTTCTAGAATGGTCTTGGCAATCTCTTCAGGCTTTTTACTTTCCTTAAATTGAAATTGGCGAATCAATAAAGTTCTAAAAGTGGCATATTCTTGATGCGTGGAGGAATCATAAAAATTTTCGATAGGTTTGAGAAACCCGTGAAATTGAGTTAATCTGTAACAATGCTTTTGCAAATCAAAATCAATGACTAATTTTTGATTATTTATCGGAGTCTGTAATTGAATAAAAAGAGGCGTTTCCAATTCTTGCAATTCACCAATATGGTTCATATAGCCCTTGTCGAAAAGCGGATAGAAAAATATTTTATACTCAATGGCGTGCATTTTTAAAACCATTCCCATCTTAAGTAACCTATTTTCAATAACTCCGGCAGGTAAGTCACTTTTTTTCATTTTGGAAAAAGGAAGCCATTTATCCTCTCTAGCTCTGTAAAAATCAACTTCGCCAATTCGTAACTTATAATCAAACTTAGGATAATTAGGAATGACATAACCTGGGTAATAATATTTATAGCCCTGTTTTTTTCCATAATTAATTTCTGCAAGCATCGTATAGAATCCCAAACTATAACTTGAATAATCAGGATCAAAAAGTCCAATTATACTTGCCATACTTTCTCCTCCTAAGTCAAAAAAACTAACTGCAATTAATTTTTTTCCATCATAAACAGCCACTTCATACGTATCATAAATAGTCGTTTCTCCACCATCTTGCAAAGCATCTTTGATTGTTTGAGAAACGTAACCATCAAAACGTAATTTATGTTTTTGGTATAATTTTTCTTTTTCTCGACTGATAAATGCTTTTCTAAAAACAGTTTCGAATTGTTGATTCTTATTCCAAATTTTTCGGAGACTTTTTCGAAATTCATATCCTTCTAGCGGTAATCTAATTCGAATCGGTGAGTATAATTTTCCATCAAAATTCAAAATCTTCGTAGTATAAATATACTGCCCTGATCTAAACCAACCATTGGCTAGATAAAAATCTAGGAGCTCGCCATGAAGACTTTGCGGATTATGGAATTGTGTAAACATCATATACGTTTTACGATGGAGGTTGCACGATTGACGTTGCCAGCAAGTGCTGTACAACGTCAATCGTGCAACGTCAAACGTTTAAAATTTTACTCGATTAAAAGACATTGCCTTAATTAACCAATTGGGTAAAGGCTTTGTCGGATTTCTTTTTTTCATATTAATTGTCCAACCGATTTTTTTCACGAGTGGAACTTTTAAGGTTTCAACAAATTCTATCAACGTGCCATCAGGATCTTCCAAATATCCCCAATTTCCATTCGCATCTCCCATGTCAAATTCATCATCAACCAACACCTGAAATGGAAATCCTGCTGCTTTGCAATCTCTCACTACCGCCCCAATATTCCGAACATCAAAACATAAATGGATAAATCCAATGTCTCCCCAATAGCGATTAGCAAAAATTTTATTCGGCGTACGCGAAATAGATTGTATTAATTCTAATTGGCTAGGCCCAAATAATTTTGAAAAACCACCATTCTTTTCTGCCTTACTCAAAAGCACTCTACGGAATGTTTCCCCTCCACTTGGTAACGCTGCAAGATCATCGAATGTTCCTGTTTCGTCATAAATGACTTCATCGTAACCCAAAACATCGACATATAGTTTTTTGGCTGCGTCAATATCAGAAACCCCAATCGTACATCCAAAAAAACCACCCATGTTCTTTCCCTGCGCAAACCAGCTGTCGTAATTTTTGATCTGAATGATGTTATCACAAGGATCTTTGATGAAAAAAGATTGTGTGCCATTTGGAGCAGTCACAATTTCTGAAATTGGTTCAACACCTTTAGCTTTTAAATTTGAAAAAGCTTCTTGAACATTTCGAGTTTTAACTTTAATAGAAAAAATACCTGTATCACCTAGTTGAATTGGTGAAGCAGGAGGTTGAGGTTCCCGATCCTCAAATTGCCAAATTTCATAACCACTTCCGCCTTGCAAATTAAGGGCAAGAATCGCTCGTTTGTCATGAGGCTCGCCACCCATATATTTTGCCATGTGGGTGGCGGTGTTGTTGTCATCAAAAACTTTGACATCAGCCCCTAGTTTTGTTGCGTACCATTTGAAAAGTTTTTCGGCATCATTTACTCCAACTCCAATTTGTTGAATACCATAGATAATTTTCTCGTTCATATTGTTTTTTTATACCTCATTTCTTGGCTCTTCCCTAGTTGGAAAAAGAACAAGAAGATGAGGTGTATTTACTGGTTTTTAAAGGCCAAATTTAGGAAAAAATGCTTGATTCTGTTGTTTTCTACCTTGATGTTTTAATATCTAAAAAATAAGAATTTTATCCTATCAAATATGTTGAAAATTTAGGTATCACTAAACACTCCATAAATACTCTAAATTTTATTATTTTAGCGATATTTGTAGAAAATCTGAACGGGTTAATCGAAAGGGTTCTTTTTCCATTAAACAAAAGTGAACTTTGCCGTTTATATTTTAGCCGTTCTTAGACAAGTCCTGTGTCAAGTTAAAATTGAAATCTTAATTGACCAACGGAAGAGTTGATTTAAATTTTCGCTTGACTTAAAAAACAGAATTTGTCTCATAACAATTTTATTATTCTAGTTTTAAAACATTCATTCTGACTAAAGTATTTTTATGTTAAAAAATCTCAAAAAGTGGTTTATCGTTGACGACGAGGAATTCAAAAAACAGGTTTCTGGAAATAACTCAGACGACCCTGATA
>CAYGRM010000369.1:0-6680 GCA_964352225.1 uncultured Saprospiraceae bacterium
CATGAATTCTTTAAAATTTAAAACTTCCGTATAAAATTTAAAAGCTGAGATCGGGTCATCAACGACGACACTTACCATTTTGATTTTCATATTTTTGAAATTTTAAAAGTGATAAAATACCTAGCTAAGTTTCTATTAAAAAATCTCATACTTGATTTTCTTCTTTTGTAAAAATAACTAAATAGCACTAAATAAAAAAAGCCACTATTTATTTAAAAATAGTAGCTAATGTTAGTGTGTTAATTTGTTTTCAATTAGGTTATATTCAGATGTGAATTATCACAAAATGGGTTAGTCTTTGAATGTTTGCAATTACAAAGTCGTGCATTGATTTTCTTTTTCACCTCAAAAGGCAAGGGTTTGAATTTAGAACCATGGTGCGATCCATCACAAAAAGGTTGACTCTTACTAAAACCACATTGACAAAAAAGATACGTTTTATTGGGTTCTAACTCTACTCTTGATGGTTCTAAAGTGGTCGTTTTTTCTCTTTTATAATCTCTCGCTATTTCACTTCCTGATTTATCAGAACCAACTACTGGCCACAAATAACTTGCAGTCCATTTATCTTTAGGATCGTTCACTAAACCATATTCAGTTGGAAATTGTCGAGTATATTTTGCCGTTCCAAATATCTGATCCCATAGAGAAAACATATTTCCAAAATTACCATTTGGGTCACTCACATTATCCGCCATAGATTTTCCATGATGTGCATGATGAAAAGCTGGGGTAACAATTATCCTTTCTAACAATGTAATTACGGGATTTAAAAAAGGACGGTTGTAAAAGAACTTATCCCATGATATAGTACTATGTGAACCTATAATTACTAATTGTTTGAGGATTAAACCAAGTGCCACACCTTTAGCTCCTCCAAGAAAAATCACAATTCCTACCCACCACAAATTTGGCATTATGACATAATACAATGCTGCATTTCGATAGGAAACAAAAAAGCCCATCTCTTCTGCTTGGTGATGGGGTCGATGTAATTTCCAAAGAAATTCATACTCGTGTGCAGAGCGGTGATACCAATATTGCATCACGTCATCGATGAATAAATAAAAAGGAAGCATCAACCATAGACTCCATTCAGAAATCATATTTTGAGCAGAAGGAAATAAAAATCTACCTAGAAAAAAAACGGAAGCCACAATTGCTGGTTTGATTAAAATGGAAAGTACAAAGAAGCCTCCGGCCTCTTGAACCCAATCTCCAAAATTTCTTTTAGTGCTAGCTAGATAACCAGCAATAACCTCAGCTATAAAGAAAACTATGATGATTCCAAATACGACATAAGCATCTAAGTTTTCGATCCCAAATAGTGCCTTATCCATTTATTCTAATTTTTGAAATGAAAAATTTGCTCGGTAAAATTAGATGAAATAAAATAGAATACACTTTACATATGTTAATTATTGGATTTGCTTCTTCGCTTAATAATTCGGGAAAGAGAGACAGGTGTGATGCCTAAATAATTGGCGATATGTTTATTAAATGCCGTTTGAAAAAATTGAGGACTGCGTTCTAATAGTGCTTCATAACGCTCCTCAGGAGTAAGGTTTATAAGTGACTCTACGCGGGAAATGAGCGTCAGAATATTTTCTTGCAGCGCTTCAAAATTAACTCGAATCAAGTTAGGATGTTTTTTCCCTAAAGTTTTTAATTCATCATATTTGAATACCAAAAGTTCCGTTTCCAAAATTGATTCAAAGGTATATTTTGTTGGTTGATTATGAAAAAGACTTTCAGGAGCACCAGAAATAGTATGCTCAGGTCGGAGGAAAATATTCTTCTCTTCTCCTTTTTTATTGATAAAATAACCACGAACCATTCCTTTTAAAGTAAAAAATGAGATTGGACTATTTTGACCACTTCTGATAATAATTTCTTTGTTGTGAAGTTTACGAAATTCGCTAATTTCTAATAATGCTTTAATATCCCCTTTCGTAAGAAATGGATACGTTGATTTTAAAACTTGTTTAGCTCTTTCAATGCATTCTTCCATTCGTTATTCTTCTTTGAAATTTCAGGATGGTAAAATTACGTAATCATTTTGGTAGATTGATAAATCTTGTAGAAAAGAGTTTTCTATATTAGACTTCATTCTAAATGAAGTTGTATAGGAGAACGTAAAACGTTCAACGTCCATCGAATAAAGTCTATTTATTTTTTTCAAAAACTTCCGTTATCTTTTGCTAGAAAAAGTATTACGAAGCTCCTGCTTCATCGCAAACTAAGATTATCAATTAGCTACGAAGCGGGAGCTTCGTAGTACAAACGAAACGAAATGAATTTTAACGAATGGAAAAACTCTGGTCAATTTTTAACCTACAAAAATCAACATCAGATTTTCTACCAAGAAACTGGAAAAGGAGAAACACTTTTATTACTTCATGGATTTCCAACAGCTTCTTGGGATTGGAATAAAATATGGGATTCATTGGCAGAGCAATATCATTTGGTTGCTCCTGACTTTATCGGTTTTGGGTTTTCGGACAAACCTAAAAAGTATCCTTATTCGATCATGGATCAGGCTGATTTAGTCGAAGATTTTATTGCGAAAAAGAAAATTACCAAGGCTCATATTTTATCACATGATTATGGTGATACCGTTTTGCAAGAAATTCTAGCGAGATTTATTGATCGAAAAAATTCAGGAAAAAATGGTTTTGAAATTCAATCAATCGTCTTGCTTAATGGTGGGTTATTTCCAGAAACGCATCAAGCACTTCCGATTCAAAAATTGTTGATTAGTCCAGTCGGAAGTATGCTTGTATATTTTTTAAATCAAAAAAAATTAAAAAAGTCGTTTGATAATATTTTCGGAAAAGATACTCAAGCAACCGAAAAAGAGATGGATGAGTTCTATGCCTTGATGGAATATAAAAATGGAAAGATGATTTTCCATAAATTAATTCGCTACATGAGTGATCGAAAAAAGTATCGAGAACGCTGGGTAGCCGCTTTGCAAAATTCACCTGTTCCAATTTTATTGATCAATGGAGCAGCCGATCCGATATCTGGAAGACACATGACTGAGCGGTATCGAGAGCTAATTCCTAATCCCGTAATTGTATTGTTAGAAAAAATAGGACATTATCCTCAGACAGAGGCTCCCGAGGAGGTATTGAATGCGTATTTTGATTTCAGAAAAAAAATAAGGTAGTTTTAAAAAAAAGGGTTCACTTTTATTACATTTTATTCTAATACAATAGAACATCATAGGATAGTTTAGTAATTTGGATAAATTCGGTGAACCTAAAATTTAATATGGAAATTAGGCTCAAATTGAAACAAAATTAATACCATCAAAACTACCGATAACGATATTTTTATTCTATTTATATCCTCAAAATAAAGAAAAACCATATAAAATTTCACTAGCGAAATTTCGCAAAAATAATCACTAAGTATTTAGTTGTTTTTAGAAAATATTTTCTAAGTTTGTCAAACCCAAGTAACACAAAAACTTTCACCCTTAGACATAAATCAAATCCTTCCCTTATCAAAATAAATAACTAGGTCAGTTCCTTTGCCCAAAATGCAAAGTACTCTCTTTTTTTTTGTTGAAAAATCAACTGAACTGCCATTGGCAGAACAGAATTCCTATGCCCACATTTTAGATAAAACTATCATTTAATTTTTAATCTAACTAAACTTTATTTATGAAAAAAATCAATTTACTATTCGCATGCTTATTATTTACATTAAGTGTTTTTTCTCAAACTTATGAAATGACTCCAGATGGCAATCCCGTAAAAAAATGCCATACAGTTGATGCTTACGAAAATTATATTCAACAAAATCCTGACGCTGGAACGCTGAATGATTTTGAACAATGGCTTGACCCATTAGTGAAAGAATATAAATTGCAAGCTGCCCAAGGTAGCACAGAAGCTGTTTCAACTATTCCAATTATTTTTCATGTCATTCATAATGGCGAAGCGGTTGGAACAGGTGATAACCTAAGTGCAGCCTTGATTCAAGCTCAAGTGGATCAGTTGAATAATGACTTCCGACGAATCGTTGGAACGTCAGGTTACAACACTAATTCGGTTGGTGCAGATACAGAATTAGAATTCTGTTTGGCAACGGTAGATGAAAATGGGAACACCCTTGCTGAACCTGGAATCAATAGAATCAACAGAAATTCAGTTGGTTGGTCAGCACCTCCATACGGAACTTGTCAGGGAGGAAACTTCGGTGATGCTTACATCGAAAATACGATCAAACCTCAATCTCAATGGGATCCAAATGATTATTTTAATTGCTGGGTCATGGACATTAGTTGTGGAATATTAGGCTATGCTCAGTTTCCAAGTTCATCAGGTTTAGGAGGCTTAAACTCTAATGGAGGTGCAGCTAGTACAGATGGAGTTGTTTTATTAACTAGTTCAGTTGGAAGTACTACTAATCCAAATCCATCAGGTGGATCATATAATAAAGGTCGTACAGCAACTCATGAAGTTGGACACTTTTTTGGATTGCGACACATTTGGGGAGATGGTGGATGTAGCGTAGATGATTTTTGTACAGATACGCCTACCTCAGATGGAGCCAACTATGGTTGTCCAAACACAACTTCTTGTGGAAGTGTAGACATGGTTGAAAACTATATGGATTACACGGATGATAACTGTATGAATATTTTCACAATTGATCAAAAAGCTAGAGTCCAAGCCGTAATGGCCAATAGCCCTCGAAGAGGATCATTGGCTAATAGTGCAGCTTGTGGTGGAGGTGCACCTCCTGTTACTTGTGCAACTACAATTTCCTCTTTCCCATATTCTGAAGGGTTTGAAAGTTCATTTGGAGATTGGACACAAGGATCAGGTGATGATTTTAATTGGTCAAGAACTTCAGGAGGAACTCCTTCTAGTAATACTGGTCCAGCTGGTGCAGCGGCAGGTTCATTTTATGCATTCGTAGAATCTTCAAGTCCAAATTTTAGTACCAAAACAACTATTTTGACCAGCCCTTGCTTCGATTTATCAGGTGAATCAAGTGCAACTTTTGAATTCCAATATCATATGTTTGGTGCAACAGCCATGGGTGGTTTAGTTTTGGAAGCAAAAACTGAAACTGGTTCTTGGTCTTCAGTTTGGTCTGAAAGTGGAAACCAAGGAAATGCTTGGTTAAGTGCTTCAGTTGATTTATCAAGTTACGCTGGTGATGTAGTTCAGTTGAGATATGTTGGAACTACCGGTACGACTTGGCAAGGAGATATGGCTGTGGATGATTTAAGCTTAACAGGTGGTGGATCAACTGGCGGCGGATGCGCTGGAGGAATTACATCCTACCCATATTCTGAAGGATTCGAAAGTTCCCTAGGAGCTTGGACGCAAAGTAGTGGAGATGATTTTGATTGGACTAGAGATGCAAATGGTACTCCTTCAGGTAATACTGGCCCATCAAGTGCAATCGAAGGCTCCTTTTATGCTTATGTAGAATCTTCCAGTCCAAATTACAGTAACAAAACGACCATTTTAAATAGTCCTTGTTTTGATTTGACTGCTGAATCATCTGCTGATTTCTCTTTCCAGTATCATAATTATGGAGCAGCAGCAATGGGAAGCTTAACGCTAGAAGCTCGCGCAAATGGAGGTGCCTGGGCTAATGTTTGGTCAGTTTCTGGAAACCAAGGAAATAGCTGGCAAACTGCTGCTGTTGATTTGGTAGCTTATGCTGGCGCATCCATGGAATTAAGATTTGTAGGAACAACTGGAACCACTTGGCAAGGAGATATGGCAATCGATGATATTTCATTATCTACTTCTGGAAGCACAGGGCCTAGTTGCACAGATGTAACGGTTTCGATCACATTTGATAATTACCCAGAGGAAACTGCTTGGACAATTACTGATGGAGGCGGGAGTACAGTTGCTTCGGGAGGAACTTATGGAAGTTCTCCTGATGGTTCAACTTTTACGGAAACGAATTGCTTAGACAATGGATGTTACACTTTTACCATTACTGATGTTTATGGCGATGGAATTTGCTGTAGCTATGGAAATGGTTCATATACTGTAACTGACGCAAGTGGAAATACTTTGGCAGCTGGAGGAACATTTGGTGCATCAGAAGCAACAGCCTTCTGTGTAAACAATGGCTCTCGCCAAGCTAATGCTGCAATTGATTTTACTCCTCAGACTACTGAAAAACTATTTGTGGCAGATATCGCACTTTTCCCAAATCCAGTAAACGAACAATTGAATGTAAACTTCCATTCTAAATGGGATGGTGAAGTTCAAATTCGAGTATTGAATACGCTAGGATCAACTGTTGCTGTTTCGCAATGGGCAGTTACTGAAGGGAAAAACCAAGGTGAATTACAAACTTCACAATTACAAGGTGGAACTTATATGTTGGTGATTGAAAAAGAGGATGAGTTATTGACAAGACGTTTTGTGGTGGTGAAATAAAAGATACTAATTGAGACCTTAAATAAATTGAACCTTTTCATCGGAAGATGGGAAGGTTCTTTTTATTTTGAAAATCTTGCTACGCATAAAATTAGAAATTCTATGAAATAGTTTTCTAATTATTCTTTTTACATCAAAAAAATTATTTAGCTCAAGTTCCCCAAAAAGTAAATCTCCCAAGGTTCTACTTTTTTTTTCTTTGATGAAAAAAAAAGTAGCACCATGGGAACTAACTATCCATCCTGCGTAACT
>CAYGRM010000370.1:0-6671 GCA_964352225.1 uncultured Saprospiraceae bacterium
TGAATGAAACTTTTATAAAAATAGAGGAATCATCTAATTAAAGTTACATCTCCAAACTTACTTTTTTCCAAAATTTTTCCTTCTAAATTGACCGTATAAAATAATTTCCAAACAAATACTTCTGATGGACAAGGCTTACTATTTATTTTTCCATCCCAACCTTCTGCAAAGGATGAAGTTTCAAAAACTATATTTCCCCAGCGATTAAAAACTTGTAAAGAAAATTTTTCTATCAATTCTGGACATTCTAAAATTGGGATAAACACATCATTCAAATTATCACCATCTGGAGTAAATACATTGGGCATCAAAAAACAATTTTCACAATCTTGAAATTCTATTTTAATAGAATCGTAGACCGTGCAATTATCATTAGAAAGTTCTGCTTCATATATTCCACTTTCTAGAATTGAAAAAGAGGAACCAATACTTCCGTTCTCCCAAACAGTTGAATTATCCCCACTCTCTAAAATTAAAATAGATCCATCGCATACGATCGTATCAGAACCAATATTCAACTCGGGAGAAAGTAATACTTCGACTTGCTGACAATCGCTAGATTGGGTTGGCAGACCTTCATCTACAATTAAAATTAATGAATGAATACCCGTAGAATCAAAACTAATTTCAGGTGGATTGGAGGTGTTATAGCATTGCACCTCATTAGAAGAATTTATCGGAAAGACTAACTCTTTCAAATCTTTGGACTCGACGTTGGTAAAGAAAAAGTGCAAAGCTGATTCGCTAAAATACCCTTCGGTAATGGAATGTGGAAAACTCAAAACTTCCTGATTACCTACTGTGAAGATATTGGGAATATTTTCAATATCACTTGAAAAATCTAATTTTATCAGAGTGGAATCACCTTTGTTTAGTAAAAACCCGCAGTATTGATTGCAAGCATAAAAAATACTCAAATCTCTAGGTTCGTTCAAAATTCCTAAATCTCCTAGATCATTTTCTATTGGGATATTAAAAAGAGAATTCCCAAAATCAAATCTTGTAATAGAATTTCCTTCTGTATTCACCACAAATAAATACCATTCTTCCTCCACCTTAATAGGGAAAAAGCCAGTTGGATTATCTAAAAAATTATTGGGAATAATTTCAACGGTTGGCTGATTTGATAAATCATTTCCAAAAGTTAATCTAGTCAATGAACTATTTACTCGGTCAATAAATAATGCTAACCATTGATTATTTTCCTCATAAATAAATAAGTCATGTGGAAAATTTAGATTTCCAATATTTCCTAAATCTTCAACCGAAGGAATATTAGTTAGATCATTTCCAAAATCCAGACGGACTAAATGTCCCAACCCAATTAAGAATCCCCACCATTGATTTCCATCTTTCACTATCTGAACTCCTTCTTGCCCAAATGAAATCACATCTATATTTAAAATTGTAGAAGTTGGAATATTATTTAAACTATTTCCAAAATCTAATCTCATTAATTTCCCATTGGATCCATCAATTGCGTTCGTAAATCCAGTAAACATAAAATAGTTTCCATCTGCTTTGATTACATCCGTAAAATGTGGTTTCTTTTCTGACGGAAATTCAAAAACCTCACTCACAAATGGTACCTCCCCAAATACCGGACTACTTATCCAACAAAAACTCTCCCCACCAGAACCAGTATATTCCAAATCAATAACCTCATTTTGACAAACCGTATCAGGGGCAAAAAAGGTAGCAACTTGAGCCATCAAAAAATTAGAAAGAAGAAGAAGTAAACTTAGAAAGATATATTTTTTAGAGAACGAATTTTTCATATGCTTTAAATTAAAATTTAGAACTTCCAGATTTTTAAAAATCTGGAAGTTCTGCTCCTACGAAAAAATTAATACGTCGAATTAATCGGAGGCGGCCCTTCCGGAATAATCGGTTTATAAATATAATCTCCTTTTCGCTCATCGAACTCTTTTTTCATATCAGCTCTTAATTGAGCATCCTCAAAAAAATCAACCATCGTCATCGACATGGCTTTCGCTGCATACTCCATCCCTTTGTGTCCAATCGACATTCCACCGCAAGCCACCACGGCCCAGGAGTGCCAAGGTGTTCCTTTGGGGGCAGTTGTTGCTCGAAGTCGAACCACGGGAACGACATAACTTACATCTCCCACATCAGTTGAACCACCTCTTGGATGTTCCAACGTTTCTTCCATTGGATTGATAATTGATTCAATTCCGACCTCCGGTTTTTTAGTCGCAGTTTGAATTCTTTTAGCAAATTCTTGCTCTTCCTCGGTGTAAGTAATCGGCCCTAAAAATTCTATATTCTTTTGCAAACGAGCAGCACCAGTTCGATTGACCAATACTTCATGCACACCTGAAATTAAAGTAATTTTATATTCCACATTCGCCATCATAGCTGCACCTTCTGCTATTTTTTCTACTTGTTTCCATACTTCCACCATGCCGTCTCGCTTGGTATCTCGTACCCTTGTCCAAATTCTAGAATAGTCAGGAACAACATTGACCACCTCTCCCGCATTCTGAATATCGTAGTGAATTCGTACCGTAGGTTTCACATGTTCTCGATAGTAATTAATACCTGTGGTAAATAATTCTAAGCCATCGGAGGCATCTCTTCCATTCCAAGGATCACCTGAAGCGTGTGCTGCTTGACCATAATATTCCACTATAAAATCTACTAAAGCTAAACCGGTTTGTACTTCCGCCTTAGTCTCTCCACTTGGATGCCAATCCATTACCACATCTACATCTTCAAATGCTCCAGAACGAACCATCCATAATTTTCCAAAAAATTTCTCCTCAGCAGGTGTACCATAAAATCGAATTGTCCCTTTTAATTTTCCCGCTTCGATCAATTCTTTAATTGCTGTAGCTGCTCCTAAAGATGCCACTCCAAATAAGTTATGCCCACATCCATGACCAGCTTTTCCTTCGTTCAAAGGTTCTTTGTAGGGAACTGTTTTTTGCGAAAGTCCTGGCAATGCGTCGAACTCTCCAAGAATTCCGATCACCGGTTTACCTGATCCAAATTCTGCGGTAAATGCGGTTGGGATTCCACCAATTCCTTGCACAACTCTAAATCCTTTGGAGGTCGCATAGGCAGCCAAATCTCTAGAAGACTTGACCTCATTAAATGCAGTTTCTTCGTACGACCAGATCTTATCGCTTAAAGTAGTCAGGTCTTTAAATTGTTTTTGAACCGAGCTGATAGCTGTTTGCTTGTTGGTATTTTTGTGAGGCAAAGGTTTTTGCGCAAAAAGTGAACAGCAAAACATTGCGAGTAAAAATAATAAATTGGTTTTTTTCATAATATTCGTTTTAAGTTTTTCTAAAAAAAAATCATAAGCGGGTCTTGCTATTTATTAACGGCTTCAAGATAGTAAATTTTATTTTTCTTAAAAATCTCCAATTTTTTATCGAAGAATTACTGGAATAGGTAGAGAAGTATCATTTTTCAACGTAATCTTTTGCAGCTTTAACCATCAAAAAAATAGAATCCGAAGTGATTTTGAAATTAAAACATTTATTTTTTTGATTATATTTAGTAAATATTTTTTCACAAAAAGTTTTAAATTATGAAAACATCACGTTATTTCCGTTCCCTATTTTCAGCTTTAATTTTGATCATTTTTTCACAAGCAGTATTTGCTCAGAGTTGGAGTGCTCACCCTGTGGAAGGTTGGGATAATCATAGTCCTCTTCAAGTTAATGAATTAGAATTATCTGCTGAACAGATTACTCAACTCAAAGAAATTGACAAAAATCACTCTGCTAAAATTCAGGAAATTTACTCAACGCCATACGAAGGTGAAAATTCTAAGGAACATTATAAAGAAATTAACGAGCAAGTAAAACTGCTCAAAATCGAAAAAGAAAATGCTCAAAAAGTAGTTTTAACCGCTGACCAACTAGCTCAATTTGAAGGATACATTTTGGAAAAAAGAGCAGATCAAATAGGTAATAATTTAGCTAATCAAAAAAATCGAATTGAAAGCGATTACTTGGGTGTCTTTTTGACTCATGAGCAAAATTTAGCTATTTACGATAAAACGAATTTGCTTGATGATAACTTAAAATGGAATTTGAGAAAAGAAAAGATCAGAGAAATTTATAAAGAAGTTTTGACGGAAGAGCAATATACAATTGTTGTTCAAGTGGACAAGGAGAAAAAAGAAGCTCGTGAAGAAAAAACTTTAAACGAAATTAAAAAAGGGTTAGCTGTAGCTGAAGGACTTATGCCTTTGGCAGAGGAATTTACTTTGCCTAAGATGTTAATCTTGCGGAATAAATTAGATGCAAAAATTTCGATTGAAGATAAAAGAGCTTTGGAAGACTTGAGAGCACTTCGCCAAATTTCCTTCGATGAAGTGTTAAGTGAAGGACTAGAAGAAATAGAAACTGAATTAGAAAATGTGGACAACACAGAATTGCTTCGATACCTTGGTTTCACCAAAGATTTAGTGGTTGACCATGCTGATTTAATTTCAAATGTTTGGGCGTTTAATATTTTTGCGACGGATGAAAACTCAAAAAAATTAAATCAATTAGCCAATAAGTATCAACATGAAATTGATGCCCTCGAAGAAGAATTACTTTATGTCATCAAAGAAACTGCTAAAAAAGGAGCCGTGATCGCTTCTTCAGAGTACCCTGTTCCACCAGTAGCTTTGTGGATTGATGAAATCAAATTGGATGAAGAAATTAAGCGATTATTTTTACTCTTAGATCCGGCAGGGGATTTTTCTTTTGATATTGAAAGCTTTGAAGTAGGCGAAGGAGAACACCTTGCTTCTGTTTTCCCAAATCCTGCTAGCAAAAATCAAACACTAGAATTTAATACTCAACAAGATGGAAAAGTAACGATTGAGATTCTGGATGAAACAGGAAAAATTGTCAAAGTTATTTCTAGCGAAAATAGAATGAAAGGAAATCAAAAAGTAGCAATCAATATTCAAGACTTAAATTCGCAAATTTATTTTTATAGAATTTCAAGTGAGGAAGGAATGACTTTACTTAAATTTTCTGTGATAAAATAATTTTACTTTTGAAAAAAATGAAGTATTCCCTAGTTTTCATACTGAAAATTAGGGGATACTTTTTTTAAGATCAACCTGATACCTTTTCAGTTAATCATCATTTCCGATCCTTTCTTTTCTTAAAAAACTCATCAACATTCATTAATACGCCAAGACTATAATATGATCTTAGTGGCGTAAGGATATCAGGTTGATCTGAAAAAAAAGTAAGGTTTAAATTAAGTTTTGCTTGCCGAATGCCATATTCAAATCTGATCGTTGATTCGTAAGTTTCGATGGTGTTGTCTACTTTTAATTCGTCAAAAAAATCTTTTGGGAAAAGAAAAAAATTACCGTGAACAAGAATTCTGCTTACATTCATTTGCCCCAGTTTAAAAATATAACTTAGCCCAAAAGATCGAAATTTGTAATGCAACCCAGCTTGTCCGAATATTTTTTGGTAATCCAAATCAAAATAAGAACGAATAGTTGTATAGTTTTTTCTCATTTCCCCCTCTCCCACTCCCAGATATAAATCAAACAAAAAACCTCCTTGTTCAAAATATTTCTTCGGAATCATGGTCGAATAATATGTGTCTCTTTTTTTAAAAAGATACCCACCTACTGCCAAACTTTTATAGGTTGCAGAATTGGAGTTTTCAAAGCTAAGTGCCTCAAAAGGATATATTTCATTGCCATTTTTTTGCCGCATCCAACTTCCAAAAAGTCCAAGGTGTTTGATCGGGCTATAGCCAATGTGAAAATTGCTAATCCCATCATCATTCAGAGAGGTGGTTGCTGATACTTTTAAATCATGGCGCTCGGTTAGCGTTAAAACATTTCCTTCGGGAGGAATATAATAGTGGTTATTTTTGACTGCACAGGAAGGGAGCAAAAAAATCAATAAAAAAATGATACCTATGAATGGAAGGGAAATAAAAGTTGTTGTGGTTTTCATCGCTAAAAATTTAGAAACCAAAATTGATTCCCAACCTAGCATGAATGGGAAATTCATTTAGATCTGAAGGATTGAATCCAATATAAACATAAGGATTGATATACAAATCTTTGTTTATTTTGAAGGTGAGATTTTCAGAATCAATCGGAGATAAATACCCAAACGAAAGTCCAAAATTGGCTTCTAGCCCACCTTCATTACCTGGATCTTCTCCTGGGGGAGCTTCAAATTTAGCTAACCAAAATTGAATATCTCCACCTACTCCAAGATATCCACCATTAAAAACCCCATTAAAGTGGCGTCTATACTCAGAATGGAATCCAAGGAAATAATTTTTCTGTAAGATGTTTTTATTAAAAATTGATTTGTGATCTCCATAGTGGAAAATTGCTCCGAGATCAATACTAGATTTTTTTCCGAGGGCAAATTCATAGGAAACATCTCCTCCAAAGTTTAAATATAATTTGTCATCAAAACCTGACCAGCTATACATTAGCGATGGACCAAACTTAAAAACACTTTGTGCCTCTAAACTTTTCCCAAAAAACAAGCAGAAAAGTAAAATTGAAATACGAACCATTTTTACCATTAGAATATTTTTTATTGGAAAAACTTATTCAAATTAAAATATCTAAAATAGGAAAAAGGAATTAAAAAAACTTATTTCCTTAAAAGTTCTGTTTCCATATTTATCATCATCACATTGGTGATAAA
>CAYGRM010000371.1:0-6631 GCA_964352225.1 uncultured Saprospiraceae bacterium
TGATTTAATTGAAAATTTCTAATACTAGAATTTTATATTTTTGAGAAATTGAAGTAATTGCGATTGAAAAAAATATCCGTACCAGCGTATCGAACATCTTTTTTCCAAGAGATAGATTTGCCTTTTTCAAGCGTCCAAGTAATTCTTAAATCAGCTGATTGATTATTATCCTTTCCCTTTTTTTGGGCGATAATTTGGATGCTTTGATGAGAATTTTTAGTGGAAATTACTTCCCATTTTTCACGATTAACTTTAAAATATTTGCCATTCTTTGAAAGCTGAAATTTGGTTTTGCTAGTCATCTTTTTCCCTTTTTTATTTAGCTCATCGAACTCGATAATTGACTTGATTTTTCCGTTGGTAAAATCAGTTTTTAAGGAGCAAGGAATGCTCACGATACTTTTGTCATCGCCATAATTGAGGTATTTCAATTCACCAATCCAATTTTGATTGATCTCTTCAAAGTCTGAGTTTTGGACAGCCGTAGTTTGAGCATTTATCGATGTGCTAAGGAAGTGGCAAATGAGAAATAAAAAGATAGAAAGTTTGATTTTAGATGTCTGCTTCATTTTTTTAAAATTTAATTATTGAATGAATGATGACCCAAAAATCAATCAAAATGTTAGTAAAATCGACCTAAAATAATTTGAGACGGCTCAAAAGGATGATTTGAGCCGTGAAAAAGGGAAGAAAAATAAAAAGTAGATTTTTTATAAAAATAAATCAGCGAATTAAGAGAGGAACTAGCTTTTACTTTTCAAATATTCCGAGGGGGAAACGGAAGTAATTTTTTTAAAAACTCGATTAAACGTCGCCTTACTGTTGAAGCCACATTCCATTGCAATGCCGAGTAGAGACAGATGCTGAACTGATTCATCTTTGAGCTTAGATTTAAACATTTCAACTCGATATTCATTGATGAATTCGTTGAAGTTTTTTCCAAAGTCGGCATTAATAATTTGGGATAATTGATTGGTACTTATTTTTAAATCTTTCGCTAATTCTGGCAAGGTGATTTCAGGATTTAAAAATGGTTTTTCCGAATCCATATATTCAGAAATTTGCTCCTTAAAGCTATTTGAGATTTCAGAAATTTTAGGATCCGAATTGGAATCAGAGGAATCAACATCAGTCGGAGCTTCCAAATTATACAAGGTGGATAAATCCGAGAAATAACTCATCATTCCGACGTAGATCATAGTTAATGAACTAGCCAAAAAAGCCCACCATCTTTGTTTCCAAAAATTTTCGAAAAAAGAATAATCAGTAATCCCAATAAATAATCCGAACACATATAGTGCTGTGTAAATAAATAAAAAATTTCTTAACCAATTCAACTCAACATTATAGGTATTAGAAAAATAATGAACGATATGTTTGCGATAATTTAAATATTGTTGGCCCGCAAAAAATAAATAAATAATCATGCTTAGTTCTGTTGCAATATCTAAAAAGGGCGAAATATATGATTCGTGAATATTACTAATGAACCAACCATTTTGCACATTGTCAAAACCGGGAAGTGAGGCATCATAAATAAATACCCCAACTCGATAAGTGAAATAGAGTAGGGCAGGCAAAAAGTGTAAATAGTCTATTTTTTTTAATCTAAAATAAGGTTGAGTTAAACTTTTGATATAAAAATAAACGAGTGGACCAATGGCTAAAAGGAAATGGATGAGCCAATAATTAATTTTTGTATTTCGATAAGTATCATACCAATCCATAAATCCAATGATGTAAGTAGTGGAATGGTAACCTGAAATAATTAACAAAAGAGAAAGGAATAAATCAGATAGGTGCCTATTGGTAAAATATCTTCTAAGCAAAAGCAATGCAAAGATTAATCCTTGCAATACAAAAATTAATAAAGTTAAACTGTAAATATTAAAATTGGGAAAAACCAGATACATGTTTTATAGCTAATTATATTTTAAGAAAATTGCTGAAATACTAAGCTATAAAAAATGTTGGAAGAGATGATTGATTTCTGAATAATTAACCAAAAAATGGAGAGTAATTTCTACGCTCCATTTTTTGGAAAAATATAATTTATTTAAAAATTTTAAACACCAATATTTCTTTTTTGAAAAAAACTGAAATGGTATAAAATCCAGCGTTCCAATCTTGAGTATTAATATTTTCTAATAAATTAGGATACTCGAGAGTACTCATTATTTGACCTAAAGCATTATGAATGATAATTAGGTCAGCTTGATTTTTCATTTTAATATTTAATAAATCAGAAATTGGGTTTGGGAAAAGTTGAATTTCAAAATTTGTAATTGAATAATTAGTTGAGGTAATCATTTCAAAATCGTCAAAGTATCTGGGCAAAATTTGATAACCTTCTAAAAAAGGATTTTCAGTATCAAATTGTCCGCCCAAGCCTGTAAGGTTAAATGAAAAATCGGGTACATCTAGGTTAAATAACACTACATCTTGATCGATTCGCATTTCAAAGGTTTGGGTTCCATTGGTCACTTCTACATTGAATCCATTTGGATCTGAATTATTCCAATCGCTTGGATCAACGATCGTTAGATTTTTGATTTTCACTAGTTGTGATTCGGTTGATTCATCAAGAATATTTACTTCAGTTGGACTTGTAAGCGTATTGTTATTTGACAAAACAAAAAGGGTATCCGGAATGATTTCTGCCAGTCCATTAAATTGAGTAATTGTTCCTTGAACTATGATTTCATCTCCTTCTTGTACAGAATATCCAAATGTATTTGAATTGTTATAAACGGTAATTCCATCGTTATTTCCGTCAATCAAAACAAATTGTAAACCATTATTGGTCGCATTTAGATTTACACCATAGACGATGCCTTGCAATTCACATTTTTGATTTAAGGAATCGATTTCTCCATTATTATTAGTGGAGGTCATTACTCCAATTTCTCGGGTTGGATATTGGGATAAAGGAATAAAGCATTGGTTTTCCATATTTGGATCTGCGGTCAAATTAAATCCTTCGATCATAATTCCAGTTGAGGAAATGGAAGAATTCCAATTGGAAGGATCATTGTTATTTTCATTGACATCACATAGTACGAGGGAGGAACCCATCCCATTGGCAAGTTCTGACCAAGCGGCGGTATTGGAATATTCTACCACATCGGCGACACTTCCCCCTGGATTTCTCAACTCTAAAATTTCTCCAGAATTAGTTAAGCTTCCACTCAACCATTGCAATGGAATAAATCCGTAATAATTAGCAAAAGCTAAGGAATCACGGGCAATAACAATATATTCACCAGAGGCTAAAATTACTTCTGGAAAGGTATAATTAATACCTGCTGAGAAACTATAATTTACCAAATTGACATCGAGTATATCGTTATTATAAATCTCAATAAACTCAGTTGAGTCACTTCCCGTTTCAGGTGGATTATACATGATTTCGGAAATCATTAAATCGGGAAGCGTAGCATCATCGTCTTCGATGGTCAGTTGATAAGTTTGGTGCATAGGATTAATAATGGCATCGTTGGTAGGATTAATTAATGAAAAATGAGCCACTTCGTTTGATTCAATATTGAGGTCTTCGATGACTTGTAGATTAATAATCTGAGTATCTTTTTCTATACCTGCTGGAAAAATAATATTGATTGGTGGATTTATGACAAATGAAAAATCTTCATTTAAAGTGGCATCAGAATTTGGATCTAACTGAAAAGTAACCTCGGTTGAATTTGAATTTCCATTTTCTATAGCGATTGAGATACCAATTATTACATCATCCTCTAAAAGACTAATTGTCGATTCCAAAAAGCGAATAATTGGGCCAGTTGGGCAATTTGAATTTTCGAATGGATTAGCAATGATTTCTTTTTCATTAATTATAATTCCAGTTGGAGTTATTGCTGATTCCCAATTTGTAAATATATTGTTATCACTTTCTAAGTCGCAAAGGACTAAGGAAGCTCCAAGTCCATTAGAAGGAGTCGTGTTTTGATAACCTACTTGATCAAGCGTATTTCCATTGGCATCAATTAATTCCAATGTTTCACCATTATTACTAAGTGTGCCTGATTCCCATTGATAGGCGAATGTGCCAAAAGTATTTTGAAAAGCAACCGAATCTTTTGCCAGTACCAAATATGCCTGAGCATCAATTTCTATATTCGGAAAGGAATGAGTGAGCCCTTGTCCAAATGCAATTCCAGCAAGATTTACAGAGGTGTTTTCATTGTTAAAAATCTCAATAAATTCCAAAGAATCTGCTCCATCTTCCGGAGGATTATACATGATTTCAGAGATAATTAAATGGGGAGTTTGGGCGATAGTTTTTTTCCCAAAAAATAAAAAACAAAAAAAGACGAATAAGGTAATTTGAATGGTTTTCATGTGAGAGGTAATTAATTATAAATACAATATTGTACCTCTCTAAAATAATTATTTGGTTTCGAAAAATTTAATATTGTTATCTCGTATCAATTTTTACAATATGTGTTTTGTCAAAAAGGGGAATAGATTAGTTTGAATTAAAAACGGTCATCATAAGTCTATTGTCTAACTACTTAAGAAACTACCTTTGAACAACAAATTCTTTAGTTATGATTTTAGAATCATTTTGGATAGTGATAAAATAAATGCCGTTGGAATATACTGATAAGTCAAATTGTTTTTCCCATTTATTATCAAAGGAAGGGATGTTCTCTTGATGAATTACCTGACCTAGAAGATTTGTAAAGGTAGCAGTTGAATTATGATTTACTTTCCCTTCATTTTCTATAGTTAAATTTAAAATATTTTGAACGGGATTAGGTGAAACTTGAATATCATAATCCTCAATAAGATTAATGATAGGGCTTATAATATCATTTTCAGTAATTTCCACAATCATTATTCTATATATTTCACTTAAATAACCATTAGAAGGGGTAAGTCTTTCTGTAACTTTTAATCCTAATAAATAGAACCCTGAATCTAGAATTCCATCCCATTTTATAGTTCCAGAAATAGAATCAACTGAAAGTTCATTCACCGCATTAGGAAATTCATAATCAATTTCCCAAAAAGAATTACTCCAATCCTCAAAGTTCAAAAATTCAAAATCTAAATAATTCCCTTCTATGTCTTCGGCCTGGGGATTATGAATCCATAAACCTTGAATTAATGAAAAATTAGTTTGTTGATTAAGAAAATAAGGAGAACTATTTATTCCACTCGTTGTAGGACTTGTTATATGGAATACTTTAAATAAATAAAATGAATCTAAATTACTTTCATAGTTGACCAAGTTTGGAACTGTAAAAGGATTGTTTACCTCAACCAAAAAAGAACTACCTGTTCCTGGTACATGATAATTAGATTGATATTTTAATAATGAAATACTATTACCTAAATAAGTTTGTGATTCTAAATATGCTGTATCATTAACTTGTCCCAAATAAATTAGAGGCAGGAATGGCGCATTAATAGAATCTTCTGAATATAAATAAATATTGAAATAGAAGTTATATTCGGTAGAACCTAGTCTTTCAAACCATATTTCTCCACCTCTAAATTCTTGAGCTTTTATGCTAGAGGATAAACAGAGGAAAAGTCCAACTAGGTAGAGGGTAATTATTTTTTTCATTTCATGATTAGATAATCAAAGTATTTTAAAATCATATCTTTAGTCCATACTAAATGTAGCATCATTTTATTTCCAATCAAAATCCCCAAAATTTACCTCTTTCGTCCTCCTCATATATTCCCAAGTTCGGCCTGGCCAATTGTTGGGTAAATTCCCATTAGCAGAAATATACCAACTCTTTTCTACTGTTGTCCAGATCATTTTTTTCAATCGCTTTTGAATTGACTCATGGTAATTTTCCATCACCTCATTCTTCACCTCAAGAGATTTCGTATTATTTTTTTCCATCAACTCCAAACATTGAGCAATGTAATTAGCTTGTGCTTCGATCATCAAAATAATTGAATTGTGTCCCAAGTTGGTATTCGGTCCATACATCAAAAATAGATTCGGAAAATTACTGACCGTCATTCCTAAATAGTTGATTGGTCCATCTTTCCAAAATTCTTTTATCGAAATTCCGTTTTTTCCAACCACATCAAGTCCCATCAAAAATGGTTGTGTTTTAAAGCCTGTGCTATATACGAGGACATCTAAATTATGCTTTTCTCCTTCTTTAGTTTGGATTCCTTTTTGGAAAAATTCCTGAATTGGCTCGGTAACCACCTCAACATTTTTTTGATTTAAAGCATAATAAAAATCATCAGAAAAAAGAACACGTTTTGCGCCCAAAGGAAATTTAGGAATTAAAGCTTTCTGAAGTTTTGGATTTTTGATACTTCGAAAAACATATCTTTTAGATTGCCATTGAAAAAAATTACGCAATAGGTTGTTTCCTTTTTTCATCAATAAAAAAAGTGCTCCCGCCATCAACCAAATTTTCAAACGATACATTTTTAGTAAAAAAGGAAATCTTCTGACTAGATTCTTTTCCCAATTTTTATAGAGTCGATCTTGCTTTGGCAAAATCCAATTGGCGGAACGTTGAAAGACAACAACCTTCTTTGCTTGCTTTCGAATTTCTGGAATAAACTGAATAGCACTTGCTGCATTTCCGATCACGCCAACCGTTTTTCCCTCCAAAGAAATTTCGTGATTCCA
>CAYGRM010000372.1:0-6629 GCA_964352225.1 uncultured Saprospiraceae bacterium
TTCCTGATCCACTTCCTGATCCACTTCCTGATCCACTTCCTGATCCACTTCCTGATCCACTTCCTGAACCACTTCCAGAGCCAGAACCATTTCCATCACATGGATTATCACATCCATTATCGATAGTCAAATCAATAGGTTGATTGGAATTTTCATTAGCAAAAACAACAGAGTGAGGCCCTTTTCCCAATGCGAATTGAGGAGATGCACCCGGTCCAAAATTCCAAGCATATTCTAAACATGGGAAACCCAAGTCTGGTGCTTCAAAAACGGTAACTTCTCCAGGACAAACTGTAGTTGTGTTAACGTCAATTATTGGTGTAGGGCAAGTTTCTGTGGTATTACATCCTTCCACCGTAATTTTTACCCAGTTAGATTCTCCAAAGTTCCAACTGCTGCAACCATTTCTTCGAGCACATCTTCTGAACCAAGTTGTTTCTGTTAAATTGCCCGTATCAAAAGTAGGTGAAGATGAATAGTGAGTACTTGCACCGGACACGTCTGGCCCGCTTGTATTACTGAGCCAGAGATATTCTAAATCTCCATAACCACCACTTGGAAGATCTTCATTTGTCAAGATTACATTGGTAGCTGAGCAAATAGTTTGGTTAGAACCAATTTCTCCTCCATCATTTACATTTCCATAGCAAGTAGCAAATGAAGATGTAGCAGATAACATAAATGCTAAAATTAGAGAACCTAAGATTCCCCAATTGATCAAGGAGTTTTTTTGCAAAATAGCAGTAGGTAAGGTTTGTTCGTGTAAATTTCTTTTCATGATTACTAGTTTTGGTACTTAAAAAATTTAGGTAAAGAATGTCAATTACGTAGGGGGGAATTTCTTTGTGGGAGGAAAAGGAGGAAATGATTTAGTGTCGTTCTAGGTTCGTTTTTTAATGCTTAAAAAAGTAGTGTTTTAATCATCGTTAGTTTTTTGAAAACCAGAGAATTAAAAGTGTTTTAAAAAAAATTGAATGTTTGTTTTTTGAAGTGGTTGATTGAGCTTGTTTCTCTAGGAAAGAGAAGAGGTAAGTGTTTGTTTTTTGTTTTGATTCAAGGGGGAATTTTGGCGTGTGTTAGTTATTATGATGTAAAAATACGTTCCTTCCGCATCTGTGTCAATGATTTAGATTTTTTTTTTCTTCATCTAAAATTAGAATTAATAACAATGTGTTTCCGTATCCTTTGTAAGTAATATGATTGCCAACGTTTAACATATATAATGTTTTTACTAATTAATTATAAAAAAATATGAATTATTTTTTTTTACCTTGAAATTCTCTGACACAGATTGGTAAGTAGAGCAAATTGAGAGATGAAAACTAAAAAAAAGTAAAATTAATAATTCTGAGTGACAGGTCTGAAGTTGAAAAATTAGGGAAGAAACATCTATGACAAATAGATTATGGAAAAATTACTGTGACCAATTTATGGTAAGCTCAACCATTCAAAGTCAGCGCCCATAAAGTAGATAAAAACCAAAGCTGCTGCTATCGGAGCAAAAATAGAAACTGCCATCAGGGTAAAATACCATTTCGGCACCTTTGATCGCTCAACTAATTCTACCATTATAGAAATAACTAAAATAAAAAAGCAGATAATGGAAAAAACAATCGTCAACATCGAAGCGATGTAATCATCCCACAACCATAATAATGAGAATATGATAAATTCAATCAAGAATATTTCGATCGGTCTAATCTTTTGCATAATCTTTGAAAAATTAAATTTTTTAAGTCACTTAGAAATTTCTGTACCTTTATATACGTTTTGATGTTATGAAGGAAAAAGGTGATTAAGTGGATATGTATTTATGTTTTCAAAAAATAAAATACCAACCATGTCCTCAACTCAAACACCTATTCTTAGATCAAATCAACGCATGAAAAAATCACATTAATAAAAATACATGAAATCATTAGCTATTTTTTCTCTCCTTACCCTATTTGTTGTTACCCCTTGGTTAATTCAAGCGCAAGACAAAGATCCTAAACCAGCCTCTACAGAAGAAGAGTTTGAAAAAAAATATCAACAAAATATCAAGAAAGAACGATTACATGGAGTCTACATTCCAAAAGATTTAGCTGATGCATTTATTCAACTCAATATTTTGATTGATAAAAGTAGTCAAACAAAATTCAAAAGTATGGAAGAAACAGAAGCTGTCAAAAAATTGCACTTCAGTTTTGGAAGATGGATTACTCATAATTGGAGTTTGTATTCAGGGTCTCGATACTCTCATTATGTAAAAAGTGTGGGTATTCATCACCCCGAAGAAATGGCCTCTTTCACCATATTAATGTATCATCGATATTTAAATAAAAAGAAACTAGATGTAAAAGGGTACATGGAAGATTATAAAAAGAAAAAAGAAGAGGAGAGAGAAAAGACTTTAAAAAAGGGAAAAGTTTTGGAAACTTTCAAGCGAAAAAGAAAGAATTAATCCATCTAAAATAGGTGTTAGTTTTCCTAAAACTAACACCTATTTTTTCTCAATGCTAGCTCTATTTTGACCTTATTCCTCAAAAAAATCTCTTAGAAAAGAATAATCTTTATATCACTTTATTTTAAAATTTATACATTTGCACTCTATAATAAGAATTGCAAGTACAATATTATATGTGAACAAGAGTTCTTTTAAACGAAAAAAACCAATAAAATTAAGGCCTCCAATTGCGATGCTTTAATTTTTTTAATGAAACTTAACTCCTGTTTTTCAAGTATTACAATGAGTTCAAATTTTCAGAAAACTAATTTTTTAAAGAATACTGGTCAAAAATCAATTCAACAATGGCGAAGAATTTGGTAATCGTGGAGTCCCCTGCTAAGGCAAAAACTATTGAAAAAATTTTAGGGGAAGATTTTACTGTAAAATCAAGTATGGGACACATACGTGATTTAGCGAAAGGTGATAAAGGAGTAGATATTGAAAATAATTTTAATCCTACTTATGAAGTATCCCCAGATAAAACTAAAATAGTTAACGATCTTAAGGCATCCGTTAAGAAGGTGGATGAGGTATGGCTCGCGACGGATGAGGATCGAGAAGGAGAAGCAATTTCTTGGCACTTGTGCGAAGTTTTAGGTTTGGATGAAAAAACGACCAAACGAATTGTTTTTAGAGAAATTACTAAACCTGCCATTCAAAAAGCGATTCAATCTCCTCGAACGGTTGATTTGAATTTGGTCGATGCACAGCAAGCTCGTCGAATCTTGGATCGGTTAGTTGGATTTGAATTGTCTAGTTTGCTTTGGAAAAAGGTAAAAGGAAAATTATCCGCAGGTCGTGTTCAATCTGTTGCCTTAAAATTAATCACCGAACGAGAAAGAGAAATCAACGCATTTGAAACATCTCCTTTTTATAAGGTAGCTGCCATTTTTGATGTGGAAAATGAATATGGTAAAACCGTGGAACTCAAAGCTGATTTGCCAGCTCGATATGATACGGAAGGAGAAGCGCAGGCATTTTTAGAAAAATGTAAAGCTGCTGTTTTCTCTATCACCAATATCGCTGTCCGCCCAACCAAGCGGAAACCAACCGCTCCATTTACTACTTCAACTTTACAACAAGAGGCAAGTAGAAAATTAGGATTCTCGGTAAAAAGAACCATGAATAATGCGCAACGATTGTACGAGCAAGGTTTTATTACTTATATGAGAACGGATAGTGTGACGTTAAGTGAAACCGCATTGGCAAATATTGCAGATGTCATCACTAAGAATTACGGAGCGAATTATCTCCAAACTCGCCAATACAAAAATAAAAAATCAAATTCTCAAGAAGCGCACGAAGCCATTCGTCCTTCTTATGCTGATAAGCAAGTTGTAACCAATGATTTTGATCAGCAAAAATTGTATGATTTGATTTGGAAAAGAACAGTTGCTTCTCAAATGACTGAAGCGGAATTAGAAAAAACTACAGTAGATATAGGTATTTCAACTATTGGAGATACTACTTTCAAAGCGAAAGGGGAAGTCTTAATTTTCGATGGTTTTCTTAAAGTATATTTAGCCTCAAAAGACGACGACGACGATGATGAAGATGAAGATGCAAAAGGAATTTTGCCTCCATTAACTTTAGGTCAAGTGTTAGACTTAAATGAAATGGGTGCTACCGAAAGATTTACCCGACCACCGGCAAGATTTACGGAAGCAGGTTTGGTGAAAAAATTAGAAGAGCTGGGAATCGGGCGTCCATCAACTTACGCGCCGACGATTAGCCGAATTATGGAACCATCTAGAGGTTATGTAGTTAAAGGTGATAGCGAAGGCGACCCTCGGAACTACAATGTTTTGACCTTGAAAAATGGAGCCATCAAAAAACAAGTGCAAACTGAAAATACTGGTTCGAACAAAGGTCGATTAGTGGCAACAGATTTGGGACTTTTGGTGATTGACTTTTTGGATGAGCATTTTAAAGATGTAATGAATTATAGTTTTACGGCAGATATCGAAGAACGATTTGATATCATTGCTGAAGGCAAAAAAGATTGGCATCAAATGTTGGGTGAGTTTTATCACCCTTTTCATGAACTAGTTGAGCATACTTTAGAAAATGCAGAACGAGCAACTGGCGAACGAATTTTAGGAAAAGATCCAGTATCAGGAAAAACACTTTTGGTGCGAATGTCTCGCTTTGGTCCAGTTGCACAAATTGGAGCTCCGGATGAATTAGGTGAAGATGAAAAACCAAAATATGCAAATCTTCGTGGTGGATTGTCGTTAGAGTCAGTAACTTTTGAAGAGGCGGTCGAGTTGTTCAAATTGCCGAGAGATTTAGGGGAGTATGATGACAAGGAAGTATCCATCGGCGCAGGAAGATTTGGCCCATATGTGAAATGGGGCGAAGCTTTTATCTCTATTCCAAGAGATGAAGATGCATTGACTTTGCCCGTTGAGCGAGCACATGAATTGATTGAAGAAAAGAAAAAAGCTGATGCACCAGTAGGTACCTATAAAGGTATTCCTTACACGCAAGGCAAAGGACGATTTGGACCATTCTTGAAATACGACGAATTTTTTGTCAATATTCCAAGACGATATGATCCTGATAATTTGTCTGCTGAAGAAGCTGCAGAATTGATTGAAGCGAAATTAGTTAAAGAAGCCAACCGATACATCCAACGATGGGATGATGAAAAAATCTCTATCGAAAATGGACGTTGGGGACCACTCATCAAATTTAAAAAGAAGCAAGTTAAGATTGCAAAAAAAGAAGATGGTACTCGAGTAACCCCTGAAGAAGCAGCTGAATTTACGTTAGAACAAGTAAAAGAAATTATCGTTTCACAGATTCCAGATGCCTTCACTAAGAAAACGAGAAAGAAAGCAGCTCCTAAAAAGAAAAAGGAAGCAGCGAAATAAATAAAATATTTTATTAATTGAAACCTTCCAATCCAATCGGGCTGGAAGGTTTTGTTTTTTAAGATTTAGTGAAATTGGAAAAACCAACCCTCCATATCATTTCTTTTAACATTCCCTTCCCCGCCAATTATGGAGGAGTCATCGACGTTTTTTACAAAATAAAAGCACTTCAAAATCAAAGCATAAATATCATTTTACATTGCTTCGAATATGGTCGTGACCCCGCACCTGAACTAGAAAAATTGTGCACCCAAGTTTATTATTATCCTCGGTCAACAAGTATTACGAAACAATTTTCCACGCTTCCTTTTATCGTTAAAACTAGAAATGCAAAAGCATTGTTACAAAATCTACAAAAAGATAATCATCCGATTCTTTTTGAAGGATTGCACACGTGTTATTTTTTGAATCATCCAGATTTAGCGAAGCGAAAAAAATACCTTCGGATGCATAATGTTGAATGGCAATATTATGCTCATTTGTCAAAAATGGAAAGCAATATTTTTAAGAAAACTTACTTTAAATTAGAAAGTGAAAAGCTTCGTTTTTTTGAAAATAAAATAAAATGTGTGGACGGAATATTAGCCATTTCAAAAATGGATGAAGAATATTTTAGAAAAAAATATCCTAGTGTTTCGACGCATTATATTCCAGCATTTCACCCAAATGAAAAAGTGGATATCAAAGTTGGAAAAGGGAAATATATTTTATTTCACGGAGATTTGAGTGTGAAGGATAATGAGCAAGCTGCGATTTTTTTATTGAAAGAAATAATGCAAAGCATTGATTATCAGGTTATTATTGCAGGATTGAATCCTTCGGATAAATTAATTGCATTAGTAATTCAAAATGAAAATGCTCATTTGTACGCAGACCTTCCTAATCATCAGATGGAAGATTTCATAAAAAACGCCCATGTAAATATCTTGTTATCATTTCAGTCAGCAGGTATGAAATTGAAATTATTGAACGCACTTTTTAAAGGTCGTTTTTGCGTAGTCAATGATTTTATGGTGAAAAATACTGGGTTGGAAGATTTGTGTTTTATAGGAAAAACGACTGAAGATTTTCAACAAATATTGAGAGAGGTTTTCCAAAAAAAGTTTTCTCCAAAGGATATCTTAGAACGTAGGAAAAGACTGGAAGTAGAGTTTTCTAATCAAAAAATAGCTCAACAAATGGAACAAATTATTTTCCGTAGCCGTACTCTCTGAGTGTGATAATCATTCTGATCTTGGAGAGTCCAGCTACATTTATCCTTCTTC
>CAYGRM010000373.1:0-4261 GCA_964352225.1 uncultured Saprospiraceae bacterium
CTCCTTTCACTTATGCTCAAATCAGCGAAATAATCAGTCAACATGGACTATTTGTGACGGAAATCGATGACGAAATTATTGCTTATGCTTTTGCTGGAAGTTGGAAATATTTTTCTCAATGGGAAATATTTAAAGTGATGGTAGCAAGTTTCCCAAAATTAATCTTTGAAGGCGAAAAGATAAATACGCAAAACACCTTTCAATATGGTCCCATATGTATTCAAAAAGATTTTAGAGGAAATGGCGTTCTACAATCAATTTTTGAAAAAATGAGATTAGAGATGCTAAAAAAATACCCAATTAGTATTACTTTTATCAACAAAGAAAACAAGCGTTCCCTTTTTGCTCATACTCAAAAACTAAATTGGGAAATTATTGACGAGTTTGATTTCAACGATAATACCTACTTAACCCTTGGGTTTAACATGAAAAATTCGGTTTTATGAATCCTAATATTTTATAACAAAACAAAATATTCTCAGAAAAACCTTAGAACGCCTGAATTTGGGCAATCAAACGTTCAATACACAACACCTCATTTTTGCTTAGCCATTATTTTTTTGATAAAAATCAGTTTATTAAGTTAAACTAGTTTACTTATAATTAGGATTAAAAGCGATAGCTTGCACTTTAATCAAAGTGAACACATTTTCAATTTTATACCATCATTATTTTACCAGTTTAAAACCTTGACAAATGAGTGTACCTACTGTTAGGTTCAACAAGAAAGATAGACCTGAATTTTATAAAGAACTAAACCGACGAGTAAATAAATATTTCAAGGAAAAGAATCTTTCGAAAAACGCCAATCTTAATATGAAAATTAAAACCGCATTTATGATCGGTTTATATTTCATCCCTTTATTTGCCTTACTTTCTGGAGCATTTACTACTTTTTGGGCCATTTTTGCCGCTTATATAGTGATGAGTTTTGGAATGTCAGGCATTGGATTATCTATTATGCATGATGCCAATCATGGCTCTTACTCTACCAATAAAACAGTTAATCATGTACTTGGATACTTGATGAATTTGATCGGCGGATATCATGTTACGTGGAAAATTCAACACAATGTTTTACATCATTCATTTACGAATATTCATGATCATGATGAAGATTTAGATCAAAACATCATGCGTTTTTCACCTAATCAAAAGCGAAAAGCTATTTTCAAATATCAGGCATATTATTGTAGTGTTTTTTATGGATTATTATCTATTTATAGGTTTTTAGTAAAAGACCTTCAACAATTATTGCGCTATAATCGAATGGGCTTATTAAAAGATCAAGGGCTTTCTTTTCCAGCAAGATTGGCAGAATTATTCCTTGTAAAATCTTTGTATATAATTGTCACTTTGTTCATTCCAATGTATATTTTACCAATCCCTGTATGGCAAACATTTTTAGCATTTTTTGTCATGCATTACATTTCAGGTTTGATTTTCGCCTATATTTTCCAACCAGCTCATATTATTGAAGAAACTGAATTTTTTCAGAAAGATGAGATGGGAAGTGTTGAAAATAGCTGGGCTATCCATGAAATGAGAACTACGGCGAACTTTGCCAACGGAAGTACTATTTTTGCTTGGTTTATTGGTGGATTAAATCATCAAGTGGAGCATCATTTATTTCCACATGTTTGTCATGTTCATTATAAAAATCTCTCAAAAATTGTCAAAGCAACTGCTGAAGAATATGACATTCCATACCATTCTCACAAAACATTCTTCGATGCTGTAAAAAGTCACCTTACTCTTATGAACCAATTAGGTACTGGAGAATATGACAGAAAATTGCAGGAGAAAAAAATGCAAATGGAATTCGCTAATAATTAATACTATTAATTATACCCAAAAGGGCTAAATGATTGCTTAATCATTTAGCCCTTTTTATATAGAATTACAAATAAATACATATTACCAACAATTCCCCTACCTTTGTGCTCTTATTTAAAATAAAATACCACTTGAGTTTTTAATGAAAAGACAGTAGGAATAAGGCGTTTGACGTAAATCATATGACGTCCCACGAATAGATTCAAAAACTTAAGTGCCAAATACATATATGACATTCAAAGAATTAAACATCATAGATCCGATTTTAAAATCTCTTAAAATCCAAGGATACACACACCCAACTCCAATTCAAGAACAATCTATTCCAATCCTTTTGAGAAACAAAGATTTGCTCGGATGTGCTCAAACTGGAACTGGAAAAACGGCAGCTTTTGCCATTCCGATTATTCAACATTTATATAATGATAAATCTCGACAACTTAATCGTCGAAAAGTAAAAGCACTCATTGTCACTCCGACCAGGGAGTTAGCTATCCAAATTGGTGAAAGCTTTTCCAATTACTCGAAATTTACCAATGTTAAAAACACAGTTATTTTTGGAGGAGTAAAACAAGGAAAACAAACCAATGCACTTCGAGACGGAGTCGATATTTTGGTAGCCACTCCAGGTCGATTATTAGACTTGATCGATCAAGGATTTATCTCTTTGAGAAATATTGAATATTTCGTTTTGGATGAAGCTGATCATATGCTAGACATGGGATTCATCGTTCCTATTCGAAAAATTGTAGCAAAATTACCAGAGCAAAGACAATCCTTGTTTTTCTCTGCTACGATGCCTCCTAGCATTATTGAATTGTCTGGGAAAATTTTAGGAAAACCTGAAAGAGTAACCGTCAAACCTGAACAAGCCACAGCCGAAAGAGTGGAGCAAGCAATTTATATGGTTGCTAAATCCAATAAAACAAAATTACTGATCCATTTGCTCAAGGAAAAACAAAGTGATGCAACACTAGTTTTTTCTCGAACAAAACATGGTGCCGATAAAATAGTCAAATTACTCAATCGAGCTGAAATAAAAGCAGCAGCCATTCATGGAAACAAATCTCAAAATGCTCGCCAACGAGCACTTAATGATTTTAAAGAAGGTGGTTTGGAGGTACTCGTCGCAACTGATATTGCTGCGCGAGGGATTGATGTGAGTGATTTATCTTTAGTCATTAATTATGATTTGCCAAATATCGCTGAAACATACGTGCATCGAATCGGCCGAACAGGTCGAGCAAGAGCAAGTGGGTTGGCAATTTCATTTTGTAATGAGGAGGAAAGAGCTTACTTGAAAGATATTCAAAAATTGATTCGACAACAAATTGATGTTGTTGACGATCAACCATACGTTGATGATTTAACGGAAATCATTGTTAAACAAAAACAGCAACCACGAAACTTCAAACGTAAACCCAGGCCTCAAGGACAAGGAGGAAATCGAAAAACGGGAGGACGATGGAAAGGTAATAATCGATAATCTGACTCTAGATAAGATTTTTTTCTAAAAAGAAAACGGGAGACCAGCTTTAAGCTAGTCTCCCGTTTTTCGTTTTATTCAAGTCATTTTTATAACTTTAAAAAGTTTAATACTTAGAGACTGTTTAAAAATGATAATTTCCCAATAATGATTAGTATAAAAAAACAATACATTTACATTTTAACCTTCAGTATCTTTATTTTGACCTTCCTCCACAGTTGCCAACCTCCGTTGGACAATCAAGTAGTCACCTCTCCTTTAGAAAAAATCAAAGATAAAAAAGTAGCAGACTTACTCGAAAAGACTTTTAAGAAAACAGGAGGCTTAGAACATTGGACAAATAAAAAATCCATAAAATTTAAAAAATACTTTGCGCTTTTTGATTCATTGGGGAATACAGAAATGTCTATTAATCAAACTCATGATTACAACTATTCAAATGGTGAAGACCTGAAAATTCAATGGACAAAGGAGACAGATAATCACCTCATACATTCTATCAATGGAGTAATTACAAAAACCATTAATGATCAACCTGACTCATTAGCAGACGCCACTTCATTAAAAAATACCATTTTGAGTTCCACTTTTGTAGTCAATATTCCTTTTAATTTATTGGATGAGGGAATTGAACTTGAGCATGAAGGAATTGATACTTTGGATGGAGGAGAAGTCGTTGAAGTCTTACGAGCAGATTTCAATCCTGAAGCTCATAATAATCACTCAACCAAAGATACTTGGTGGTTTTATTTTGATAAAAATGAATATCACTTAGTTGGCTATATGGTTAAGCATGCCGATCATATTAGCTATGTAAAAAATCTAAGTTTTGCAGAAGTTGATGGTTTTACTTTTCCTCTAAAAAGAAAAAGTTGGAGAGTGAATATTAACAGAGAACCCTTATTTTTACGAGCTGAATATGAATATTCAGATTATAAA
>CAYGRM010000373.1:4271-6618 GCA_964352225.1 uncultured Saprospiraceae bacterium
TGAATACCATCCTTCAAACCCCAACTAATGATCTAAAACAAAGTCTTGATTTTTATAAAAAATTAAACTTCAAAATTTTGTCTGCTGAAAAGCCAACTTTAGTTTCAGATGGGAAAGCTATTATCGAAATTAATCCTGACAGATTTGCCAGAGCTGGAATTAAACTTTATAAAAGTGATTGGTCATCTACCGTCGAACAGTTAAAAAAGATGACTAATGTTTTAGCTATCGAACATGGATATTTGTTGAGTGATCGAAGTGGGGTTTGGATATATTTGATGGAATCAAATTCGACAGTAAATTTTGATTTGAGTGAAGTAGAAAATTCCACTTTAGGAAATTTTGCTGGACTAAGTTTGGAAACTACGGACATTCAAAAATCGATTGAGGTATGGGAGATTTTAGGTTTTTCCAAAACCATGGGTTCAATCGAACAAGGTTGGGTGGCCTACGAAAATCAAGATAAATTGGGAGTAAGTTTTATGCAACCGAATAGTTGTCCTCATTTATTTTTTAATCCCTCTATGACTTATTTTAATGGAAAAAATAACCTTCCAATTATTGCAAAAATTCGAGAAGTAGGTATTCCAATCACAGAAGAAATCACCCATTTTAATAAAGAAGGAATTGTAGATAATGTCATCATTCGCGATCCTGGAGGATTTGGATTTTTTATTTTTAGTGATTAAAATACCCCACGACAAGCTGACAAAGAATTTTCTATTTTTGACCATAACCTCAAATGGGAAAGAAAACCAAGATTTTTTTTTTAGCACCCAACGCAAGCATCGTAGATTTTTTATTAAATTTTTAATAGACAAGTGTAATGGAATTAGCCACTTTAAAAACCAAACTGCTGGAAGATATTCAAGAAAATGAATTGGAGCGTTTCTTTTCAAAAATACATAAACACCTCATAGAAGACTCTGACTTACAAGGGATTTTCCATTTGTATGCTAATCGTACTCAACGATTAAAAATGGATATTCTAAAAGGAATCATTAGCGAAGACAATAAGAATTTGGAAAACAATAATATCATTGCAAATTTGATTAATATCGTAGGAATGATTTCGGAAAATGACTTAAAAGAGGAAACTGTCGAAACCTCAGTTGCTTCACTTTTAACTGAAATTGAAAATCGAAAAATAGAATTCCAAAACATCATCGATGATAAAAGTAAAGGCCTAATTCGTATTGGGCACAGCTTAATCAACCTTGGCGGAATCCTCAGAGAAAAACCTTCCCCCGATGACGTAATCCCATATGAAGAAAAAATCAAAATAGGTACGTTAAAAGGCACTCGAAGAATCAAGATTGGATTTTTAGAATTAAAAGAACTAAAAACCGCTCAATTGGTCGGAGTACAAAAAATTGCCACATCTTATGCTCAATTGGTCACCTATTTAGATTTCCCAAAAGAACAAATTGGAAATGACCAATTGATGAATATTAAATCATCAATTGCTGACTTGAAAAATTTTATTGAAAAAATAAAACCTGAAGTTGATCCAGCCTCTGATCAAATAGGCAAAGCAAAAGCAATGTTTGAACAAGTGTTACCTTTCAAAGATCAATTAGGTTCACAGTTTGAAATATTTTTCAATTCTGCCATTGATCTTATTGAAAAATGTGATGACATTTTACTTTTTTCCCAAAAAAATAACGATGCTCTTACCGAAACTAAAGCTCAGTTAAAAAACTCCTTAACTGAGTTACAATTGAACATTCAAGAAAAGCACATTTAACTTGTAAATACCATGTTAGAAAAGATCATAAAACTAGGCGATCCAAGGCTTTATGAAGTATGTGAAGAAGTTCTACCAAATGAAGTGATTGCTCTCCTACCCCAAATCGAAGAATTACATCAGCTCGTTTTGGAATTTAGAAAAATATATGCTGCAGGTCGAGCTATAGCTGCCCCCCAAATTGGATTAATGAAACGCATCATTTGTCTTAATACTCCTCATCAAAAGCAAACGATAATTAATCCTGTTTTGTCCGATTTTAGTGATGAGATGATGGAACTCTGGGATGATTGTATGTCATTTCCTAATCTGCACGTTCGAGTGAAAAGGCATTACTCTTGCACGATGAATTTTGTGGATGAAAGATGGAAATCTCATACTTGGTTTTTAGAAAATGGACTATCGGAATTGATGCAACATGAATATGATCACCTAAACGGAATTTTAGCGACACAACGTGCCATAGATAATGAGTCGTTTAAATATGTAGGTAAATAAATCAATTTGGTCATGGATAAGTAGTTATTAGGTTATTGGTTATTAATTTATTTCCAAAATGGTGCTTCAATAAATTGTACGACTAATAACTCATTAACCAAT
>CAYGRM010000374.1:0-6555 GCA_964352225.1 uncultured Saprospiraceae bacterium
CATTAATTTATTTCTCATCTCTTACCTTATTGGTCTTTTTTACTTATTCTTCTTGCAAACAAAATTCTGATATAATTAAAAAGGATTATCTCTTGGAAAACGCTTCAGAAATTGTTGATAAATATAATCAAGGAAAACCATCCCATGAAATGGCTACGTATAAAAAAGCTTCCATTGAAATCGTCACTACTAAAAATGAAATTGTTCTTTTTGTAAAAGAAGCTAATAAGCAAGATCGAATGTATTTTTTGCAACGAGATCCATCTAATAAAAGGAAAAATATTAGGGAAACTATAGAGTCTGCTGAAATTTTATTTTTTCACAGACATTTGTTAATTAATTCGATAGAAAAAGACTTAAGGCTATTTTTATCAATTGATAAAAATATACCTGATTATCTTTCTAATGTAAATGTAGGTACAATTTCAAAAGGATACGGTCTTGTTCAGCAAAAAGGGATTAAATTAAATTATAGTACTATGGAAGATTTTCATGGAATTTCATCGGTCTATAATGTAATGAAAAGAAAAACTGAAAACAATGCTAGCATTAGAGCAGATGATGATGGAGGTACAATTGATGCAGCTGTTGAATGTGGTTGTTGCACAAGTCAGACCATTGAAACTGTTTGTACTGATATTGCAGCAGGAAATTGCGATAGTGGTGGCGCTGGTTCGTCTAGTTGTTCTATTGCAGTAGATGGAAGTTCTTGTTCTACAGCTTGTCAAGGTACTAGTGAATCATGTTGTAATGATACCTCGAATGACAATTAATTAGTCAATAAAGAGCATTTTAAAAACAAGAGGGATTTTACGCTTAAGTGAAATCCCTTTTGTCATTTTTATAAAAAAAAGGTTTCCAAAATTAATTGGAAACCTTTTTAGAATTTTAGTTAATTAGGTTAATTTATTTTTTAGGCAATTGAGCCCAACCGCTATTATTTTTTTGAGTATCGATTGCTTTGATTTGTTGCGCGATAACTGCTTGACTTTCAGGATTTGATGGACCATATTTTTGAGCAGCCATCAAAAAGTCAACTGCTAAATCATAATTTTGATTTGCTTTGAATTCCATTGCTGCGGACATCCATGCTAGTTGCAAGTTTGAAACCATCGCCTCTTTTGTTTCTGCAAAATCATTTTCCATATCTATTACCATGAAAATAGTATTCATACTTCCTTGAATTTTTTGACCATTTTCTTTAGTGTAAGTAGACTTTACTTTCATATTTCCGAATTGCCATTTGGTTTCTAGAACATCTCCATTAGCGAATTCGAAAATTGCTTTTCCATTTAATTTATCATCTTGCCATTCTCCTCTGAGTGTATCACCTTCTTTCCAAGAAACAATTCCCTTTCCGTGACGCATTCCACTCTTAAATTTTCCCTTGAAATTACTTCCGTCATTTTTTTTATAAGTTCCATTTCCATCAGCTTCTCCATCTTTCCAATCTCCAATGTATGAATCTCCAGAAGCTAAAAGTATAGCACCTTGTCCTTCCATTTTTCCATTTTTAAAATCTCCAAGATATTCACTTCCTCCATGAAATTTCATTAAGCCTTTTCCACTTGGAACCCCATAAGCGAATTCGCCATCATAAGCATCCCCATTGTCAAAGGTTATTTGACCTTCACAATAGGCAACTGATTTGGAGCAAAGGTTTTTGTTGGATTGAGCAAATGTGGTAAATGAAATGAATGAAACTAGGAAAAGCGTGAAAATGTGTTTAGGCATACGTAGCATGTTGTTGCGGTTTTTAGAATTAATGTTGTGTAAATGAGATTAATGCGGAGGGAAAATTTAGGTGGGATATTTATAGGTAAGCAAACAACGTTCCAATTTTTTTACCTTGTCACATTATTTTTAACTAAATAGAAGAACTAAATGAATTTGGCATAAGTGAAATAAATAATGGGTTATTTATTGAAGGTGGTTGCCTGATTTGCTTAGTTAATTAAGGTGAAATTTCTATGCAAATTATAGGAAGGAATATGGTTCTCATCTGATAAAAAAGAGAGTTCTTTTTTTTAAAAGAAAATTTCCTGCGCCAATCGAAAGGTATTCGCGTGAGCCTCAATAATGAGTGCAATCCTTTCTGAATAACCGCCTCCCATACTAACTGCTACGGGGATGTTATTTTTTTTACAAAGTTCTAAAACGAAACGATCTCGATTTTTTGCACCTTCGATACTCATACTTAATCTGCCTAATTTATCAGTTTCTAAAACGTCAACTCCTGAGAGGTAGAATATTATATCAGGCTCAACTTGATCAATTAAAGCTGGAAGAGTTTTCTGCAAAGTTTTTAAATAATAATAATCTTTAGTTTTGTCAGGAAGTCCAATGTCTAGATCGGAAATTTCTTTTCGACTTGGATAATTCATCGCTCCGTGCATGCTGAAAGTGAAAACGTTGGAGTTATTTTCAAATAATTTAGCCGTCCCATTTCCTTGATGAACATCGAGGTCAACGATTAAAATTTTATCCACTACTTTTTCTTTCAGTAAATGATTAGCAGCAATGGCAAAATCATTGAATACACAAAATCCTTCTCCGTGATCCGCAAAGGAATGATGTGTTCCTCCTGCCACATTCATGGCGCAACCATTTTGCAAAGCGAAATAGGCACAGTCAATAGTGCCTTGGGCAATATGCCTTCCCCGTTCGATGAGATTGGCAGAGAGTGGAAAACCAATGCGTCGGATTTCTTTGGCCGAAAGGGTTAGATTTTTTAATTTTTCCCAATACTCTAGATTGTGGGTGAGCAAGAGTGTTTCTTCAGAAAGTTTTTCAGGATGGAAAAGTTGCTTTTCCGCAATGGTGCCTTCATAAATTAACTGTTCAGGGATTAATTCATACTTGATCATTGGGAAACGATGCTTTTCGGGGAGTTGATATTTATAAATTGGAGAGAAAGCGATTTGAAGGTCTGACTTGGAAGAGTATTTATCTGGAATGTGAGAATTCATCAATTGGAGATTATTTTGAATAAGGAGTGTCAATTTAGACACGTAATATATTTGAGAGGTATTGTTTCAACTTTTTCGTGATCAAAACTTCTTAGATAATAAATCATAGATAGGCACTCAATGTTCAATTTTTTCCGAAAAAAAGTAAAAAAAAAGCTAGAAGGATTTCCTTCTAGCTTTTTGCAACTGTTAAGCTGCTTTTTTATTCGGAGCACTTGTCTCGCTGAATTTTTTGCCTTCCCATTTCCCCAACCATTCACAATCTTTCCCTAGTTCCACATAATTAAGGTAAGCGTAAACTGCATCGTCTTTTTTAACTCTGCTAAGGGTAATGTTTTGTTGTCCGTTTCTGATGTTGAAATAATATTTTCCAACTCCGAGTGCAAAATTCTTTTTCACGTAATAAAAATTTATATTAAAAAATAACATCAGCGTATCCAATCCTTTGATTTAGATACTAATTACATCTGCGCTGATATTGTATTGTTTCACCATTTTGTCAACGTATGCTTTGTGTCCTTTTGGGGCTAAGAGATAAAGTTTTCCAGATTTGATACCAGCCATAGTGCTCAATAGTTTGTATTTGGAAACTTGCTCGTCGTTATCTTCTGTTTTCATTGCTATTTCTACGTAGCTTTTACCACCCATTTTGTTCCCTGAAATATCAGGAACATAAGATTCAATTTCTCCTTTTCGAGTAAATCCAGCAGGTGCTTCGTACTCTTCAGTATTGGCTTTTATATTAGAAAAACCATGCTTTTTTGCCCATGTAATGGCACGTTCGTATAATGCGATATCTTTCATAATTGAGAGTAGTTTTCTCACAAAATTTTTTAAGAAAGCCGTAATTACGACTTTTATTTGGAAAAACCTAGTATGAATACTAGAAAATAGAACATTGTTAGGAAATTGGTTTAGTAGACTTATTATTTATTAAGTCAAAATTTCTGCCGAAATACTCTAAAGTATAACGATGTAAGAGTAAAGATAGTTTATTAGGCTGTGATGATCTTTATAGAGGCTGATAATTTTATTTTTTTACAAAGATTCAAATTAACCTATTGTCTTATTTTATTTACTAGAACTTAACTTATACCAAGCATCGCAAGATGGTTTTTTCGTATCTTTGAGGTAAACAAAAACAGATTGAACGATGCAGTCACTTAAAAGTATCAACTACTTATTTTTAGTTGCTCTCCTCTTTTTTCTTCCCAAAAATATGAATGGTCAAGCAGACTTACAAGGTGGTGACATAGCCATACTTGGAGTTAATGCTAATAATGCAGCTTGTGGAGGTTCGGGAGGGGATGACGTAATTACTTTTGTCGCATTCAAAGATATTACTAATGGGACAGAGTTTGACATTACAGATAATGGTTGGGAGCGAGTTTCTGCTGGATTCTGGGGAGATTCTGAGGGAATTTATCGAATGACTCGGACTGGAGGAACGATTACTGCTGGGACGAGTTTTGAGGTGACATTAGTTACAAGTTTTGCAGCTACTCAGGCGGCTAATCCAGATTGGTCATTTACCAATTTGAATGTTCCATCAACGTTGGATAGAAATGTAAATATGAACTCCGGAGGAGATCAGATGTATGTGATGCAAGGAGGGAATTGGAATAATGGAGGAGAAACGGGAGAACATGATGCGACTTATGATGGGAAAATTCTTTATGGATTTAATACTAGAACTACTTGGAGTGCAGACGGAAGTTCACAACAATCTAATTTGCATCCAGCTGTTGATCCATGTTTTTTTATGAATCCAACTAGTGGGACGACTAATTATGTTAATTATACTGGACCAACTTCGGCCGTAACTCAATTAGAATGGATCAACCGAATCAAAGATCCAACGAATTGGACTTCTTACACGAATTGTACAGATTATAATAATAATTTACCTCCTGCATTTTTACCGATAGCACCAAGTGGAATGTCAATCGATTGCTCTACTTGTTCGGCGAATTGTCCAGGGTTTCAAGAGATTTTGATTTTTAATCTTCCTACTTCAGGAGGCCCATTCAATGTTGTATATACTGATGGAACTTCTAATTTTACTTTAAATGGAATTAGTGATGGTCATACGGAAAGTCTTATCATTAATCAATCTACTACCTTTTCTTTAGTTTCCGTAATAGCCTTGAATGGATGTCCTATATATTCTAACTTTGATGGGGAAGCGGTAGTGACGATTAGTGGTTCAGGAGGCGGACCGACTGCCGTCTTGTCTGGAGGTGGGGTACTTTGTACAGATAATTGTACTATTGTTACTGTTACGATTACTGGAGGAACACCACCTTATACTGTAGGAGCTGTGGTTAATTTTCCACCGTTAGTAAATAATTTCCCCATAACAACTCCAGCGACAGTCACTAATTTTGATATAAATGTTTGTTCACAAGGAGTGATTCCAAGTTATGATATTTCGACAAATACGCTTTCTTTGCCAAATTTTATTACTGGAAATTTATCATTTGCCTTGACTGGGATATCTGATAATTCAGGTTGTGCAGGAACAGTTGATCCAACGCCCTTGTCCATGACTATAGTAGATACACCAACTGCGAATCCAGCAGGGCCATTGACTGTTTGTGGCCCAGGAGGAGTAACGGGTACATTTGATTTGACAAGTTTAAATACCACGGTTAATGGAGGATCAGGAAATACCGTAACGTGGTATGAAGATATGGCTGGCAATATGATAATCAATAACCCTTCGACTTATACAACTTCCACGACTACCGTTTATGCAACGTCAAGTACAACAGATTGTGAGTCAGAACCAGTAGCAGTTCAGTTAATGGTTAATCCTTTACCTTCAGCTACTTCAGCTAGTTTGACAGAATGTTCTTCAACGGGGGTTGCTACGTTTGACTTGACCTCTGTGAATAATACTGTGAATGGAGGGACGGGAGTATTGGTGAGTTGGTTTACAAATAGTGCTGGGACGAATTCAATCTTAAATCCAACAAATTATACTTCAGGGACAGGGGTTGTTTATGCGACGATTACTTTTAATGGCTGTGAGTCACTACCAGTTCCAGTAACATTGACCGTTAACCAAGCACCTGCAGGTGTTTCAACAACTATGACTGTTTGCGAATCTACGAATCTTCCAACTTTTGGAGATTTTGATTTGACTATACAAAATCCAATTGTCAATGGAGGAACAGGTTTGCCAGTAGCTTGGTTTTTCGATACATTTGCCACTAATCCAATTCCAGGTTCATTTATAACTGCTCAAAATAATACGGTAGTTTATGCTGTGGTTGGAACTGCGCCGTGTACTTCGACGGCTACTGCTGTTGTTTTAAATGTAACTCCAATCCCAGTTGCCAATTCAACTAATCTTGATACGTGTGCCTCCTTTGGCAATCAAGCTATATTTGATTTGACTTCAGTTGAAAATGTGGTCAATGGTGGTCTTGGAAATAATGTTACTTGGTATTCAGACATTAGTGGAACAAATCAAATCTTTCTGCCGGGATCGTATCTTTCTCCAACAGGATTTGTTTATGCACAGACGAGTTCAGGACTTTGTTCTTCAGCAATTGTCCCAATTGGTTTAAATGTTTTAATA
>CAYGRM010000375.1:0-6555 GCA_964352225.1 uncultured Saprospiraceae bacterium
CATTCGATCATGATTCAAAAAAGTTAAAATCAAATAATAAAATGAAAAATTTTCAATTTAAAAATCCCACTAAAATTATTTTTGGAAAAGATACAATTCCAACATTATCTAAAGAACTACCAGAAGGTGCCAAAATCATGATGCTCTACGGAGGTGGTAGTATCAAACGAAATGGAATTTATGACCAAGTGAAATCTGCATTGGAAGGATTTGAAGTAATTGAATTTGGAGGTATTCCAGCAAATCCAGAATATGATATTTTGATGGAAGCACTAGCTATCATCAAAAAGGAAAAGGTCACTTATCTTTTAGCCGTCGGTGGTGGTTCTGTAATTGATGGAGTAAAATTTCTCTCAGCAGCAGCATATTATGAAGGCGATGATCCTTGGGATATTTTAGCCAAATCAATTCGAACTTTCAAGGGGATGCCATTCGGAACAGTTTTAACCTTGCCTGCTACAGGTTCAGAAATGAATTCTGGTTCAGTAATTACTCGACACTCTTTGAAGGAAAAAAGAACTATGGGCGGTCCAGGATTGTTTCCACAGTTTTCCATTTTAGATCCTCAAGTCGTTCATTCTATTCCTAAGCGACAATTGGCCAATGGAATTGTTGATGCCTACACGCATGTATTAGAACAATATATGACTTACCCTGCTGGAGCATTTTTACAAGACAGAATTGCTGAAGGCATTTTGCAAACCTTAATTGAAATTGCTCCAAGGATTATTGCTGATCCTACAGACTACGAAGCTGCTTCTAATTTTATGTGGTCATGCACCATGGCATTAAATGGTTTGATTCAATTAGGTGTTCCAACTGACTGGGCAGTCCACATGATGGGTCACGAATTAACTGCGCTTTATGGAATCGATCATGCTAGAACTTTAGCCATCATTGCCCCAAGTCATTATCGATATAACCTTGAAACTAAGAAAGAAAAATTAGCTCAATACGGAGAACGATTATGGAATATTACGGAAGGTAATGTGGAAGAAAAAGCAAAAGCAGCAATTGCAAAAACGGAAGAATTTCTCCATTCTCTAGATATCAAAACGACCTTAAAGGAGTACACAGAAAATTATGAAGGAACCGCTGAAACGATTGCCCAAAGATTCGTTGATCGTGGATGGAAAGGTTTAGGAGAACATAGAAACCTTGCTCCTGAAGATGTAGAAAAAATTGTCAAAATGAGTTACTAATAAAAATAGCCATACCACGGTTTTAGAAACTGTGGTATGGCTTTTTTTAAATCAAGCTCTCGGCCTCACTAAATACACCTCTACTCTCCTATTTAATTTCCTACCTTCAACTGTTCCATTATCCATTTTCGGAAAACTTTCACCGTACCCTTTAGTATTAATCCTCTGCTGATCAATTCCATTTTGTCTTAGATATTTTGCGACAGCATCTGCTCTTTTTTGAGAAATTAATTTATTTAATTTCGCATCCCCAGAACTATCGGTATGACCATAAATAAAAATACTCATCTCCTTGTTATCTTTGAGTAAATTTACTAATCGATTTAACTCTCTTAAGTCCTCATATTGAAGTGTAGCATTTCCAGCAGAAAAATCTACTTCTTTCAATGAATAAATTTTACCATCCAAAAGTTGAGTCGCAGTTTTTTTATCAAAAACTGATACCTCCGTAAAGGTCATTTTTTCTAAACAAACTTCTTGCAAATTAAACGAACCTCCAGTTGCAGCAGAAAAACCCCAATATACATTTGGATTACCTCGAAAAACTTTCCCAACCATATCATATTTCTTCTTGATTCGTAAACTGTTATCCATGAAAATTTTTATCTCTTGTTCCGTAGGATTCCAAGTAACTTTCATACGATGGAGTTTGCAGTCCTCTATATTTTTTCGATTTGGAAGAATTGAAACAGGTTGTAAATTACCCGTTCCATGATTCAATCTACCATTGGTCATGATCGCCATATGATCATATTCAGGATCATCTCGATGGTAGTTTTGATAAGTATCCATTTCTATTCCAAGAGAGGGTCTTAGCCTGCCAAATCCCATTCCTTCTCCTGGCATTCCAGTTCTTAATTTGTCATGAAAAATAAAAACGATTCCATCAGCTCCCGCATCGTAACATCCAAATTTTAAATCAATTTCCATTTCAAATGGATCATTTAGATTAATTGGATTTTTATACCATACGGAACCACCTTGCCATTCTCTTTCATTCGTTAATCTATAACATTGATCTCCAGTCCGAACCGCATCTCCAGATACTTTAAATGATTCGAGATCAAGTTTTACATTTTGAGAAAAACAGGAAATGGAAAAAAATAAAAAAATGAATCGATAAAAGAATTTCATACTTTATTACTTCAGAACTAAAAAGTTAAAATAATCATGTAAAAAAATCGGTTGGTTTAATGAAAACCAGCGTAGATTATATGCTTAAAACAAACTAAACCGATTAAGAAAAATTTAAATCAATCCACCTTGATCATTTTCTCACGAAAAACTACCTCATTCAAATCATCCCAAACCTCCAAAATATAAATGCCCGCATTTATTTTTTGTTCAAAGAAAACGACTTCTCTATTTTTTTGTAAATGTGTTGTTATAACTAGTTGCCCTTGTAAGTCAAAAATTTTCAAAATAGGATTTTTTAACATTTCGAACCCATCCATTTCCAAATCAAATTTGTCCAAAAAAGGATTTGGGTAAACGGTAAATTTTATCTCGTCAAAATTTCCATTCCCTTCAATCGAAGTTGACAAACAATTTTCATTAAAAATATAATTACAAGCCAAAGGTGGATTCGGATGAGTATAAACTATTTCAGTTTCGTACCGATAACAATTTAAAAATGGAACATAATCTGGTGACTCATTGGGGTTGACCCCTCGAGCAATTATTCCTGAACTGCTACCAATACCTTCTATCCAAACTTCCTCCTCAGCACCTGCTTGAGACTTGAATACAATCACTCTTCGAAAGATTCCATCGGAAGTAGTAATGTATTGATTTGATTTTGCAGTTAAGGTATTTTCACTCCCTGTGATGGTTTGCAAAGTGATAGTTTGGGTACTTTCTAAAGACCAGTCATACAAGATAGATTCCATAGTTGCATTTTTTGGAATCCAAAAAACTTGATCAATTTCACCCCTTACCGCTCCTTCATAATATCTTCCAGATTCAGTTCCTTGATTATTAAAAATAATCGAATAAATCCTTGCATAGGTTTTATTATTAATGGTGGTATCTCCACAAAGTACTCTTCGTTCTGGAATAATTTGATTGGCGGCTATATAATAGCCCTCTTGCCAAGTTGCATCTTGAGTAGGAAAATTAATACTGGACTGAGCTTTTATAAACAATATATTTACAAATAAAAAGGTAGAAATGAATAGTAGTGATTTGTAGGTCATCATCCATTGATTTTAAGTTCAAAGAAATCGATTTTTTAAAAATACATTTTATTTTTCATTTAATAATATCAAACTACTTATATTCGCTGATTGATAAAACAAGACCAAATAATTTATTACTAAAATTTATTGATCGTTTTAAAAATTCAAAATTACAATATGAAAAAACACATAATCCATTTCTTATTATCAGCTTTTGCTTTATTATTATTTGTACCAAATTCAGATGCACAAATTTTTAAGAAAAGAAAAAATAAGAATAAGCCAACTACTACAAAACCTGAGAAAAAAGACAAAGACAGTAAAGTAAAACCTTATGATGAAGTCATTACTGAGAAGGCTATTTCAGACGAAGGTCTTTTTACAGTTCATAAAGTAGGCAGTAAAAATTATTTCGAAATTCCTAAAGACATTTTAGAAAAAGAAATATTAATCGTCAGTCGAATTTCAGGTTTTGTTAAAAATTTGAACTTTGGAGGAGCAGGAGTTAAGTCTCGACCGCAACAAGTTATTCGATGGCAAAAAAAGGATGATCAAATCCTTTTAAGATCTGTAAGCTATAATAGTGTAGCTAGTGAAGATGATCCAATTTATGAATCAGTTAGAAATAATAATTTTGAACCTATTGTTGCCACATTTGATTTAGCAGCTTATAATGCGGATTCTTCCGCTTATGTCTTCGAGGTTTCTCCTTTTTTCACCAAAGATATTCCGATGATCGGAGCAATCAGCTCTGGGCAAAGGAAAGATTTTGGGATAAAAGGTTTAGATTCTGACCGAAGTATGATCTCCAGCATGAAAGCTTTTCCTCAAAATGTGGAAATCCGACATATCTTAACTTACAAAGGAGACAAATTACCTGATAATAATATCACAGAAACCATGTCGGTGGAAATGAATCAATCATTCATTATCCTTCCAGATGAACCGATGCAATCACGATTCTATGATGAGCGAGTAGGTTATTTTTCTATCCGCCAAACTGATTATAGTTCGGAATCTCATTTTACTGAAACCAAACAATATATCACACGATGGAGATTAGAACCTACGGATATGGAAGCCTACAAAAGAGGTGAAGTCGTGGCTCCTAAAAAACAAATCGTTTACTATATCGATCCTGCCACACCTACTAAATGGGTTCCGTACATTCAACAAGGAATTAATGATTGGCAACCAGCATTTGAAGCAGCAGGTTTTAAAGAGGCGATTGTAGGGAAAATTGCTCCAACTGCTGAAGAGAATCCTGATTGGAGTCCTGAAGATACTCGTTACTCTACCTTAAGATATGTCTCCACCGATATTCAAAATGCCATGGGCCCTCACGTGCATGATCCGAGAAGTGGGGAAATTTTGGAGAGTGATATCATCTGGTATCACAACATTCAAAAATTATTGAGGAACTGGTTTATGACTCAAACTGCAGCGGCAAATCCAGCGGCTCAAAAAGTAAAATTTAGCGATGAGTTGATGGGACAATTAATTCGATTCGTAGCAGCTCATGAAGTTGGACATACTTTAGGACTACCACATAATATGGGTTCAAGTGTTGCTTATCCGATTGACTCCCTTCGTTCTCCAACATTTACTGCAACCCATGGAACTGCTCCATCAATTATGGATTATGCTCGATTTAATCACGTAGCTCAGCCAGGTGATGGAGTGACTAATTTTTATCCGATGATTGGTGAATATGATGTTTGGTCTATTATTTATGGTTACAAATTAATTCCAGATGCGAAGTCTCCTGAAGAAGAACGAGCTACTCTAAATAAGTGGATTAAGGAAAGAGCTGATAATCCTGTTTATAGATTCGGAAGCCAAAAACGAAATACATTTGACCCAACTGCTCAAACTGAGGACTTGGGAGATAATGCTATCCAATCTGGAAATTTAGGAATCGAAAATTTAAAACGAATTGTACCTAAATTAATCCAATGGTCAGAAGAAGCAGGCGAAGGAAATGATTATGATCAGTTGGAAGAAATGTATGATGCGGTGTATGGCCAAATGGGTAAATATAACCGTCATGTGGTTACAAATATTGGAGGGGTAGTTCAGATGTCAAAAACTACTGAGCAAAAAGGGCCAGTATTTTTTCCAGTATCCAAGCAACTTCAGATGGATGCCATGAAATATATGGATGAACAAGTATGGCAAACGCCACAATGGCTACTAGATAAAGACATCTTAGACAGGATTTCACCTTCAGGAGCAACAGACCGAATAAGTGGAATGCAAGGTCGCGTCTTAAATCAATTGTTTGACTCAGATAGATTAAGGCGGATAGATGAAGCGGAAGCAATGGCTCGAAAACCTTTTGAAGTATTTTCTTTATTAGATGCTTTCGCTTATTCAAAAAGTGCCATTTTTAGAGAGGTTTATACGGCTAAGGAGATTGATGGATTTAGAAGAAACTTGCAAAGAGCCTATGTAAATAAAATGGCTGAAATTATGAAAATGGAGGACAAAAGGTATGATCAAACCAATATAAAAGCTATTTGCCGAGGTAATCTTAAAGTTTTGAAAACCGAACTTCAAGGCGCCATTCCTAAAGCAACAAATACTTTTACCAAATACCATATGGAAGACTTAGTGGAAAGAATTGATCAGATTCTGGATCCTAAATAATTTTTAGTTTAATAGAATAATAGCGCTCTTAAGTATCGGAAAACTTAATGTTTTCCGATACTTTTTTTTATACCTTCATCTTGGTTTAAGCCCGACGTTGCTATCTACCACAAAATCCAATAAGTTCAAAGTTCGAGGCGGAATCAATTTAGCATATCAATTTTAATTCTTTTCCTTCCATTTTTTTTGTTATTATTGTTATTAGTACTATTGTCTTGATAAACATAACAATACTTAATTTTTTCAAAACATGGATAAAACGCTTGATGGGCATTTGATTGAAAAATCGGAAGAGGATAAATTTGAATTCTATCGAAATTTCCAATTTCAAGATGATGCACTTCCATTTCTAGAACTTTTAAAAGAAAACGAAATTCCCTTCGAATTTAATGGCTCAGAAACGCTGATCACGGAGGCTATTGTTGGCAGTCCGAATTATCCAAAATTTGTATTGAAAGTTTTACGAAGTGATATTCCAACTGTTAATTCTATTATTGAAAGAGAAGTTTTAAAAAACGCTGCTGACT
>CAYGRM010000376.1:0-6544 GCA_964352225.1 uncultured Saprospiraceae bacterium
TTGTGGAAATTGGTAGCATCTTCTTTTTTTCATTGGAAAAAAAAAGAAGCAAAAAATCCTTTTTCCAATCGCTCTTTGAAACTCTGGTTTCAAGCAACGCAGGAAAAAAATGCAAGCACTCGCACCCTCATTTTTCGCCATTCCCAACCCGCTCCTAACTCTCATGGTTTTCCTTCCAATTTGAGGTTTTGGTTGAACGGAAAGAATCTATGTTTATTCGCTTAAATCCGTCAAATCTGCGTTCCCATCACAGATAATAAATTTCAATTCTCTGTCAGCTTGCAGCGAGGTATTTTCATTGCTTCGCTTTTTTTAATCTTTATTATAAATTACCTGATTAATTGATGGCAACTCAATGATAAAACTCGTTCCTTCCCCTTCTTTAGTTTTCACTTTTAATTGTCCACCGTGTCCTTTCGTGACAATTTCATAACTTAATGATAAACCTAATCCTGTCCCATGCCCTGTCGGTTTAGTTGTAAAAAAAGGTTGAAATATCTTTTTTAAAACTTCGGGTGGAATGCCATTTCCGTTATCACTTATTTCGATGATAGTTTGAGTCGCTTCTTTTTTGGTAGTGACCGAAACAGTAGGTTTATAATCTACAACCGCATCCATCCTCTTTTCATTTACCGCATAAAATGCATTGGTAATTAAATTCAAAATCACTCGTCCGATGTCTTGTGGGATAATATTTATTTTTTCTAAATTTTCATCAAAAGAAGTATTCATCGTTGCATTAAAAGTTTTGTCCTTCGCTCGAATACCATGATACGCTAATCTTAAATATTCATCGGCTAGGACATTAATGTCGATAGGTTCTTTTTTTCCGCTACTACTTCTGGAATGTTGTAACATTCCTTTTACAATTCCATCTGCACGTTTGCCATGATGACTAATTTTTTCCAAATTCAAGATTAAATCATCAGCAATGGATTTGGCTTCTTCTACATCTCCGTTGTCAAGTTCCTCTTTCATTTCTTCTAATAACTCTACACTTACTTCTGAAAAATTATTTACGAAATTTAAAGGGTTTTGAATTTCGTGGGCGATGCCGGCGGTGAGTTCTCCGAGGGAAGCCATCTTCTCAGATTGGATGAGTTGGGTTTGGGTGGATTTGAGTTCTACTAGCGTCTGTTCAAGCTTTTCCTTTTGCAAGGTCAGTTCACTAGTACGATCCGTCACTAGTTGTTCCAATTCTAATTTACGGGCTTCGGCCAAGCGCTTTTCTTCTTCTTCTTTCAGGTTTATTTTACGTTCCTTATTATTTCGGATTAAAGCGTATATTCCGAAACCAATTAGCCACGTCTTGGTAATCCCTTCCGCATTATTGATAATTGATGAGTTAGTTTGATAGAAGGTCGGCAAAAACATTTTGAAGGCATAAGTTATAAAAGTCATTAAGGCAAAAGGTAAAGCTGCAACCAACATCAGTCTAGTCGTCTGGTATGGTCTCAGCCTATAAATAGAAACTAAATGAAGCAGAAAGATGATGATCCAATACCAATCAGATAACAGCCCCAAACCCGGAATATTTGAAAGGATAAAATAAATAATAGAGCCCAACCAGATTTTTGACAGAACCAATTTATCCCAAATGGGAATTCTATTGGCTGTATCTAATGCCTTTCGAATCCATGCAGTTATACCAATTGCAATTAATATTTGAACAACTAAATCCATAATTAGATAATTCTATGTTATTAGTAAAGTTAGAATAAAGCTGGTTTTATTTCACCTGCTGCTTCATCTTTTTCAACAATGCTTTTTACCGCAATTCTCCACCATATGCTTTTGCAATATAATAATTCAAAGACAACTCTTACCCATTCCTTGATCTTTAGGCTTTGTTGTAAAAAAAAAATAGTTAAAATTTTTATCCAAATGCTTTTTGAGAATCTCTTTTCCATTACCCGTAATACTTATTTCAATCCTATTTTTTCCTTTGTTAAATTTTTATAACAATATATTTTCATTTGCTTTCTCTTTTTGTATTAGGTAAGTGTAACCGACGATGTCGGCTAAGAGGATGGCAGATAGTTTTCTATTTTGATTGTTTAGCATTCGGAGGTTTTAGCTAAAGCTAAATTAACCTTTCGATTTTATCAATTTTTAAAAAATAGAAAAAAGAGTCAATAAATATCATGTAGGATAGCGGTTAAAATTTTGGCATATCTTTAAGCGTTCTTTACCATAATTTCACCAAGACATTTTGCTAATTTTATTACTCCCAGCCAACCAAGCATTTCGACCAGTATCACAAATTCGCATGGTGTAAAAAGAGCTGTCGCTTAAAGCAATCCAATTTTCCCCTCCATCAGCAGAATAGGAAATGCCCGGAATTCCTGCTGCAAAAATAGCTTGCCCATCGCTTTGAGGAACATATTGCACAGATGATCGATAACCGGGATGTTGTCCTTCGGCGATTAAATTCCAAGTTTTGCCACCATCATTTGTAATGGCTTTATTTTGAGTATTTTGGTCTTGTTTTTCCCAATCGCCACCGAAGATGATTCCTCTTTTTTTATCATAGAAATGAGTTGTAAAGATGCCTGTCATTGCTCCTCCTTGGATGATGGGTGTATCAAAGACTTCCCAAGTTTCTCCTCGGTCAGGACTATGAAAAACTCTTGCTTTCCCTCCTCCGCTAACTATCCAAGCATGATTTTCTGCCAAAGCAATGTTGGAATTAGACGCAGCAAAAGCAGCTTCTTTTTCGGCGGAAGGAGGGAGTTGGCTACAAGGAATTTTTGTCCAAGTGTTTCCTCCGTCTTTGGTTAAAATAATCGACAAACATCCATCAGTTGGATCGCCCATCGCAATCCCATTTAGATCATCCCAAAATGCAATGGCATCATAAAATGCATCAGGATGATTTTCTTCATAGACGATCGACCAAGATTTTCCCTGATCTGTAGTTTTAAATAACAAGGCAGGGGAGCCTATGGCAAAAAGGAAAATGGCATCTGTTGTTTTGGCAATTCCTCTAAATTCTAAATTTGGATTTTTTGGATTTTGAATAGAATCAATTATCCAAGTTGTTCCGCCATCTTCGGTATATCCAAATTGCCCTTTCGAACCTCCAAACCACATAGTATTGCTATCAATAGCTTCGATGGCTCGGATGCTACAACTCATAGGGAAGGTTTTGATTTGCACCTGTTCCTTCATTATTGTAGGAGTTAGCATGGATGGCTTTTGAGCCGTCTCACAACTGAAGTAAAATAAAATAGAGAATAGGATTAGGTAATTTTTTTTCATGATTTTTTTTGTAAAAACTAAGATAGTAATCAAAACAGTATTAGATGGATTCATTTGACTAAAATAACTAAACCAAAATTTAATTTGATTTATATGGAATTACCTACATTTGTTAGAACTCTATTCATAAATTTTATAAAGATCCAAAATGAAAAATCTGTTCTCCCTCCTTTTTGTATGCTTATCGATTTCTACAAGTTTTGCTCAGACGCCTACCGCAAATGAGTTGTTGAACAAAAGTATTCAATACCATGATCCCAATAGCAATTGGAATACTTTTAAGGCTACCTTACAGTTTGAGCAGCGGCATCCCACGGAAACAGAACAACGTTTTCGAACAGCTATTTTTGATCGTTCTAGAAATTATTTTAAGTTGATTCAAACGACGGGCGATGAAACGCTTACTAGAGAAGCTGACGGTGATAAATGCAGCAATTCATACAATGGTAGTACTAACATTTCAGAAGAAATAAATAAGCAGCATCGCTTTTCCTGCGAGCGAGCTAAAATGTATCGGGATTATTATAGCTATCTCTATGGTTTGCCGATGAAGTTAAAAGACTCAGGAACCATTCTCGATCCTACGGTGAAAAATGAAACTTTTAATGGTCGCTCCGCTTACTCTATTCGGGTTACCTATGAAAAAAGCGTTGGTGAGGATATCTGGTATTTCTATTTTGATAAAGAATCTTACGCCTTGATTGGCTATCGCTTTTTTCACGATGAATCTAAGCAGGATGGAGAATACATTTCTTTGTATGGTGAAGAAATCATCCAAGGCATCAAGATTCCCAAAAATCGTTTTTGGTATTATAATAAAGATGATAAATTTTTGGTAGCGGATCTTTTGATGCCGGAAGCTGGAAGTGCAGTTGATAAAGATTTAACAAAGGAAGATTATGACCGAGCTATAAGTTATGGGTATAATAATCTAATGAATAAAAAAATTTTTAATATTGATATTCGCCCCAATTGGTTTTCAGATAGTACTGGTTTTTGGTTTGAAGAACATAGTCCTGATGGGAAAAAGTATCAACAGTTTTTAACTAAATATTTAAAAAGTACTCCATTATTCGATCACCAAAAAGTGATGGAGGTGCTTAATCAATTGGGGGGAGATAGTTTAAAGGCCAATAGTTTATCGTTGCAATCTTTAGAGTATCTCAATCAGGATACTTTGAAGTTTATGTATAAAAATAAACATTATCACCTCAGTCGAAACGATCACCAATTGCATGAAGTAGAAGCACCTCCAAAAAATAATCCGATGGAATCCACTTCGCCTGACGGCAAATGGAAAGCCTACACGAAAGATTATAATTTATACATAAAATCCACCGAAACGGGAAAAGAGTATCAACTAAGTACCAATGGGAAAAAGCATTTTGAATACGCAAGTTATGTTGGTTGGGCGGATCTTATGGAAGGAGAAAATGGAGATCGACCTGAAAAATTTTATGTCAATTGGTCGCCCGATTCTAAATATCTACAAGCAAATATCTGTGATTTGCGTTATGCCGATAAAATGTATTTGTTGGATTGGAGTGTAGATACTTTATTTCGTCCCCGACTATTATCATACTACCGAGGTTCTCCAGGTGATACGACCATGATCCATTACATTCCAGTTTTTTATGACATCAGTAGTAAGCAAGAAATCGCTAATACTTTGCCTCGCAATACTCATATTAATAGTATCAATTTTACTTGGTCTGAGGAGTCTGGAAAAATCTATGCACAGTATCCAGATCGAGGCTATCAAAAAGAGCGGATAGAATTATTAGATTTAAAAAATAAAACTTCCAAAACTTTATTGACAGAAGTTAGCGAAACTAATATTGATTATTTTCCAGTTTGGTATTTAGAAAAGAAAGATTTGCTTTTATTTATTTCGGAACGAAGTGGTTGGCGACAATTGTATAGCTACCACTTGAAGAATGAAAAGATTAATCGAATTACCCAAGGCGATTTTTATATCAATGATCTCAGCCGGATTGATGAGGAAAAGGGACAAGTTTATTTTATGGCGTCAGGTAAAGAAGCAAATAATAATCCTTATCATCAGCAATTATATCGTATTGATTTGGATGGTCAAAACTTCACTTTATTGACTCCAGAAAATACCCATCATCAAGTCAGTATTTCTAGTGATGGAAAATATTTCGTGGATAATTTTTCCACGGTGACTTCACCAACTACGACTGTTTTAAGAAGTACAGAGACTGGAAATATTTTAAGCAATATTGCAAGTGCAGATGTAAGTCGCTTATTTCAAAAAGGTTATATGCCGCCACAACCCTTTGAGGCGATAGGTAGAGATGGCAAAACAAAAATTTATGGTGCACTTTGGAAACCGAGCAATTTTGATCCGTCCAAAAAATATCCCATCATTGATCATAGCTATACTGGGCCACATACCCAAGTGTATCCTAAATCTTTTGTTGAAGGAGTATATAACCAAGCTTTGGCAGAATTGGGTTTTATTGTGATAGAGGTGGATGGAATGGGGAGCTCAGGAAGATCCAAATATTTCCATAATCACTCCTACAAAAATATGGGAATGAACTTGCAAGGTCATGTCTTGGCGATCCAACAATTAGGGAAAAGGTTCAGTTGGTTGGATACAGATCGAGTAGGCATATTTGGGCATTCAGCAGGTGGGTATGATGCAGGTCATGCCGTTTTACAATTTCCTGATTTTTATAAAGTGGCAGTTGCCAGTTCAGCGGATCATGATTTTAGAATGGAAAAAGCATGGTGGCCAGAAATGTACATGGGCTGGCCGGTGGACTCTACTTATCATCAAGTTTCCAATATCACGATGGCCGGGAATTTAAAAGGAAAATTATTACTTGTTCACGGAGGATTGGATGATAACGTCAATCCATCTGCTACGTTTAAATTAGCTGAGGCCTTAGTGGATGCCGATAAAGAATTTGATTTATTGATTTTACCTAGCCAACAACATGGTTATCGAGATCCGCAGCATTGGAAGTATTTTACTAAAAAACGGTGGAATTATTTTGTGGAGCATTTGATGGGAAAAACTCCGATTTGGGAATTGGATTGGTTGGATTGATTTTGTGAATATATTGTTATAAATGAAAGTTGCAAAAGTCTATTAAAGACTTTTGTAATTAGAGATAGTATGCTTTAGATTTTTTTAGGTCAAAGATTTTTCTAATTTTGGATTGGAATAAATTCTTTTGAAACTTGATATAATTAATTTTTACAACATGAAATTTAAAAACGCTTTACTCTTAATATTTTTTCTTTCCTTTTA
>CAYGRM010000377.1:0-6531 GCA_964352225.1 uncultured Saprospiraceae bacterium
TTGCCTTAGTCCAACTTTTTGTCGAGACAGGCGGCAACACTTTTATCTCAATCGCAGTCGCTCGGAAAAGCGTTCCTCCGTTCGGCATCGCATCAGCTGCATTTCTTAAAATAATTGGAACTAGCGGAACTCCTGCTTCCATCGCTAAATGAAATGCACCTTTTTTAAATGATCCTAAAGTTTTGTCTTTACTTCGAGTTCCTTCTGGAAAAATGATAATTGAAGTTCCACTTTGCAAAGCATCCACCGCAGGTTTCATCGCCTCTATCGCTTTTTCTTTATCTTTTCGATCAATAAAAATCACGCCTGACGCAGCCATCAATTGACCAATGATCGGCATATTTTTCAATTCCTTTTTAGCAATTCCAACCGCATTTTTTCGAATCAATTTAGCAGCGACAAACATATCTACGCTACTTTGATGATTAAAAATAAAAACTGCTGGTCGTTTTTCCCAAAGGTATTCTTGCCCTTTGACTGCCAATTCTAATCCTGCCATCCGAACCACTAAATCTCCTACCGTTGCCATCATAGAATTTATTCCATCAGTCCATGACATATTAAATGCTCCTGAGGCAACCCCATTAATTACAGCTGGAACTAAACTCCCCAATGCTAAACCTGTGCGAACAAAATTCGAAAGGCCTGGGCGTTTATCATCATTGAGTCGATAAACAGTCCAATCATTCTGATACGCCAACGCAGAAAGTTTTGTGTCGGGATTCATTGGTCGAGGATTTCCTACTATTTCGAGCAATGGCAAATCTTCTGCACTATCTGTATAGAAAAAACTTTTTTTCAAATCAAGATTAAATTCTTTAGTCAACTCTTTCGCAGCGTGTGCTTTTCCTTCTCCCCAACAAGCTGGTTCAATAATATTCCCAGTAAATTTCCCATCCTTTACTTCCATAACGGTACACATCACATGTTCGATATTTAAGTCACGCGCAATCGGATTAACCTGATAAGGGGTCGCTGCAGAAATAATTGCAACCGTATGTCCTTTGGCTAAATGTGCCGCCACCAAAGCTCTCGCTTCGGGATAAATTTCAGTAGCTAAATTTTCATGATAAACATCTTCTCCCACTTCTATAAAAGTTTTTTCCTCTACTCCTTTTACACCTTGCGCTCCCATGGCAGCAAGTCCTGCAAAATTTCCATTACCCATGGCGTAAACCATCACTCCTGCAAATTGAGCAACTATTTCCCGAGCTGTAATTCGACCGCTGAGCACTTTTGTTTGGAAAAATTCTTTTGCCGAAAATCCTTTAATTAAAGTTCTATCTAAATCGAAAAATGCTCCGATGTGTGGCCCTTCTTCTCCTTCCATCACAGGTCGAGTAAATGCATCCGTTTTGGAACCTGGAACAATATCTCGTTCAATCGGAACTATTTCATCTGGATCATTATGATGGGTTAAAGTAAATCCTTGTAAGGTTTTAATTCGATCAGCAACATCATTGAGTTGAGTAAGAAATTTTTCAAGCGCTTCTTTTTTATCATCCTCAGGCACAGGAATTAATCCTAAGTTTTTTACCAACCGAATTCCATTAATCAAAAATGGTTTAGAAACAGATTCTATTCTTTGAATACGTCCTTGCCAATGCATTTCTTCACTAATGAATAAACATTCATTGATAAATTTTTCCTCATCAAATACGCGCCGTGGTCTAGTATTTTTCAAAGCATAAACCACCACTCGATATGCTTCCACATAGCTATGCAGCACGACTGGCGCTACAATTACTTTCTCTTTTCTCAAAAAAGAAATAGCGGTAGAATTGGTTTGCTTGATTAATTTGTCCCATTTTGGATCCAACACTTCTAAGTTCGATTCAACTTCATCTGAGAATTGTGATTTTTTAGAATAGAAAAATTCGAATTTGAACAACTGTCTCAATTCCATTATTTCTTTCCAAAAAGTTTCTTCTCGAACATCAGGTTTCGCTTCCGATGATTCTAATAATGCCAGTTCGATAAATGCCCGTTGGTACAAATGATGCACCGACATATTCGCATAGTAAGTGGCTTGCAAATAATTTTCAGAGACGATGACATATTTAGCATGAAGCGCATCACCATGTTGCAAAATGAGTTTTGCTCGAATCAATAAATTTAAAGCAGTTTGCACACTTTCTCCAATTGGAATTCCTCTATCCACCAAGGCATCTGGATTTCGTTTCTCGATCAATTCCATCAAACGGATCACGTCATTTTCAATAGCAATTTTGGTCAACGAAAATCTACTCAACAATGCAATACAAATCAATGAAGAAGTAGTCACAGGTGTGATCTGATTAATTTTATGAACGAGCTCCAATGCAAACTTTGGCAATTTCCCTGAGTAACCTTCCACATCATATCCTTCTGTAATGATTTCCACAGAATTATCTTTTTGCACATCGACAGGTTCACCAAAACGTAAAGAAATTTTCCCAAAATTATTCCCCATTTTTTTGATATAATTCATAAACCACATCAAACTTTCAGGTGCTTTTTTATTTCGCCTCCATTGTAATGTGATGTCCTTCACATCTGGAATCAAATCATATACAATCGAAACAGGAATATATTTCACCTCCTGAGTGGATTGTTCTTCTGCTTCTTTGATATATTTTAAAATTCCCACTTTTGGCCAAACTAATTTCCCCGTTCTAGATCGAGTTCCTTCGATTGCCCACATGAAATGAGCATTCTCATTGACTAATGAAGCAATGAAATGTCGCAACGTCGCCTTGTATATTTCATTATCCTTAAATGATCTTCGAATAAAGATGACTCCATTTTGTCGTCCCATCTGATTCAGCCCCATGAATGCCATATTGATACCTGCAAAAGTATACGGCAACGGAATCCCATGCCGAGTAAGCACTACCGCTAAAACCATCATATCGATATAAGTCTTATGAGTCATCACGAAAGCAATCGGATGCTTGCGAGCAATTTTACTCAATTGCTTTATTTCGGTTGGGTTTACATCGATTGTTTTTTTGTAGCCTCGCGAAAGAACGTACTGCGAAAACTCCATTCCCATCACATTTGCAACTGGGCTATGTTGGGTATATAACTCTTTCATATACTCAGTCGCCTTAGCATAAGTCTCCTCGAATGACTCACCGTTTTCCTCAGCGATCAGTACCAGTTTTTTTTGAAATTTTGAATCTCGTAGAATGTTTTCCATCAACATTATGAATAAGGTTTTATTTTTTTATCGATCGTTATTTTTAACGCAAATTTTGAAGTTTAACAAGATAACAAATCATAATTATAACACCATAAAATACTGATAAACTTTAGTTTTAAACTAAAATCAAACAATGTTATTCCTTAAAGTGGCATCTTTATGGCATTCTAAAAAACAATTACCATTTTTTTATATCTGAAAAAAAAGTACCTTTAGTACTTAAACTATAGTCTAAAAAACAAAATCAACCTGTGGCTTTTTTATCCAGAGTATCCATTTCATTGGATTTTTGGACAGAAAATCCTCTTAATCTAGCTGTAATGCCAAATAATACTGAAATACTCAAAGTAAAGAAACCCTCGTTATTTTGGCTCGCTACTGAGCCTGTACGTGCAGCATCCGAATTAGGGATTTCTATACCATATCGTAAATTTTTCCATAAAAATTATAAAGGAGATGGTCATCCAGTATTGGTTTTGCCTGGTTTTATGGCAAGCGATACATCGACTAATCCTCTTCGAAAATTTATCGCCAAATTAGGCTACAATGCCTATGCATGGGAATTGGGGAGGAATACTGCAAAACTCGAAATATTGGATGTTTTGATGGATAAATTAGAAGATATTTATCATGAAACTGGACAGGAAGTGACGATTATTGGATGGAGTTTAGGAGGAGTCTACGCACGACAAATCGCGAAGGAAAAACCTGATATGGTTCGACAAGTTATTACATTGGGTTCTCCATTCGCAGGAATTACAGAACCTAATAATGCAACTTGGATGTATAATATCATTTCTAATGGAAAGCGAGTGGTTGACCTTGATCCCGAACTTTTAGCTGATTTGCCAAAACCTGCACCTGTACCTACGACTGCGATTTATACAAAAGAAGATGGAGTGGTGCCTTGGCAAGTTTGTATGGAGCAAGAAGAATCTTCGATTCATCAAAATATTCAGGTATATGGAAGTCATTTAGGATTGGGCGTTAATGTTTCCGTTTTAAATATTATTGCTGATCGTTTGATGTATTTCAAAGAAGAATGGGTTCATTTCGAACCACAATCCGCTGTTAAAGATTTGATACTTTACCCTTCGATGTGAAGGAAACAGAAAAAAATAAGAAAATCCCATCAACCTTTCGATTGATGGGATTTTTTGTTTTATAAGAACTGCTTGGCTCTAGATGATTTCATTTGGTTATTAAGTTATTGGTTAATGAGTTAATAGTCGTACAATCTTTAGAAGTACCCTTTTGGAAATAACTTAATAACTTTTTATAAATGACCAAATGAATTCATCTAGGACCAACTGCTTTCCTAATTTAAAATTATTTGATCAGATTTCTCTTTTCCAAAACATCCGCTTCGCTTGGAAAAAAGTTGTAATCAAAAACATCACTCCCACCACCACCAAAAGCTCTTGACTCTTTTCTTTTAAAAAATCAACTAAGAACGTTCCTGCAAAAATATAAAGTGAATGCATCGCTACCGTCGCCAAACCTGCTCCAATCACAAACGCCCACATTTTAAATTGAATTTTTCGAGTAACTAATGCTGTATTCCAAGCTAACCAAAACGGAATCATGCTTGGATAAAAAAAACGAATCCCCATTCCTAATATAAAGGTTGGCACCATGATGGAAGGCAAAGACAAAGTAGGTATGCTCGAATTGCGACTCATTGCCCCATAAAAAACGGCTATCGTCAAAATGGAAAAAAGGATTAACATCGTCCATTCCAAAATCAAATTCCCGTTTTTTCTTTTTGCTAACCATTGGGTAAACGCAACAATGTATCGAACAAAAATTGCCTCTACCAAAGCACATCCACATGAAAATAAAATGGCTGATTGCCATCCTCTTTCCACACTAATTTGAATGGCAAATAAATGTAATGCCCCAATTACAATAGAACCTGATGCACTTATCACGAATCCTAAAAAAAAGGATTTTCCAAAACCCAGCTTAGTAGCCAAATTTTGATAAATCGAATCAAGAAAAGTTCTTTTTGCCATTATGATTATTTTAGTGATGAGTTATAAGTGATGAGCGATGAGTACATCAATACAAAGAGCTACTCATCATTCATCACTTATAACTCATCACTTATTAAAGTATACTAGTACACCTTTTCTCTGCATAAATCGTGCGGCAATACTACGAATATTCTAGCTTTCTTTGAATTATATTCGATCAAGGAGATTATTTTTTTCAGTAAAAAAACCAGCACCTAAACAATGTATAATCTACTGATAATCAGCGACTTAAATTAAAAATAAAACTATCGCTGCATTCCCCATCTTTTTATTTTCATAAAAAAATTAAAGAAAAATTTGTTTTTCTCATTCAAACACTATTACATTTATAGTGTGCCAGTTAAGTAATACACATGAACACCAACTAACAAATATTAAATATGATAAACTTAAAAAACATTTCCTTCGGCTATAAAAAAAATAAGCCCCTCTTCAAAAGCCTTAACCTCAAGTTGGAGCAAGGAAATATCTACGGACTCTTGGGTAAAAATGGTGCAGGAAAAACAACCATGATGAAATTAATCGCAGGATTGATTTTTCCAAAAGGAGGCGATCTTGATGTCATGGGATTTGTTCCACAAGATCGTCAGCCACAATTTTTAGCAGACGTTTATTTTATTCACGAAGAACTTTATGTGCCTAAAATAAAAGTCAGCACCTACGAAAAAACGTATGCTCCATTTTATCCAAATTTTGATCACGTAGCTTTTGATAGTTATTTATCTGAGTTTGGTTTAGAAAAAAGTAAGAAGATGACTGAGATGTCATATGGTCAAAAGAAAAAGGTTTTGCTCAGTTTTGGATTGGCGTGCAATTCTAAATTATTGATTTTGGATGAGCCGACCAATGGGTTAGATATTCCTTCCAAAAGTCAGTTTCGAAAATTATTGGCTAAGTCCATTTCTGAAGAAAGAACTTTTATTATCTCTACTCATCAAGTGCGAGACATGGCAAATCTGATTGATCCAATTATTATTCTAGAAGATGGTGAAATCATTTTTCAAGAGAATCTTTATGAGGTTTCAAAAAAATTATACTTCGATATTTCTTATCGAACCGCTGAACCTGAAAATGTGATGCATGCCGAGCGACTGCCTGGAGCTTACCGAACGGTGACTGAAAACACCAATGGTGCCGAGTCTGAAATTGAACTCGAAGCATTGTTCAATACGGTAATTACAAATCGTCAAAAAATTAGCGAACTCTTTAAAACCAACTCAACTCATGAATAATACATTTGACTTTAATCGTTTTTCCCTACTACTCAAAAAAGAGTTGTGGTCGGGAAATAAAAAACCCCTTATCATAGGA
>CAYGRM010000378.1:0-6531 GCA_964352225.1 uncultured Saprospiraceae bacterium
AGATAGGAAGAGTCCAATCATTGCGATGAATAAATTTTTCATTTTCGTTTCTTTTAAAAATTTAATAATTAGAATTATTTACTCTTGCAATATCAGAGAAAAAGGGTAAGAGAGAAATTGGTATCTGTTGAAATATCGTTTTTTGGGGATGAACTGTAATATCTAATTTGTTAGTAGCGACTGGTAAAGCTCTGGCTATATTCTGTTTAGAAAATTTACGTGTTTACCCAAGTTTTAAATTGGCTTGCTCGGTTACGACTTACCACAAATTCTAATTTAGTTCCTGGAATATCTAACTTCAAGCGATGATTAAAATAAGGATGAATTTTTTCAATGGAGTGAATGGCTACAATCTGACCACGATTAATCCTAAAGAATTCTTTTGATGAAATATCTTTTTCAATGGCATCCATAGTCATTTCTACAATAAATCTTTTGCCATTTTTTTTAACTAAAAATGAGATGCCATCTTCTGAATAAAAATAACTGACGTCTTCAATTAAAACGAAAGTCATCGATCCTCCTTCCTTAACCATAAATCTTTTTCGAGAAGGTTCGACTACTAAATTAGTAATTAATTTTTCTAAAGTGTTGGAGTCAATATTGGACGAAGAATTTTGAGAAAAGAGTTTTTGATATTTTTCAATCGCTGATTTTAATTCATCTTCTTGGATTGGCTTGAGTAAATAGTCTACGCTATTTACTTTAAAAGCTTTGATGGAATATTGATCGTAAGCAGTTGTAAAAATAACTGGAGCTTCAATTGTGGTTTTTTGAAAAATTTCAAAACTTAAGCCATCAGCCAATTGAATATCCATTAAGATTAAATTTGGAGATGTATTGTTATTTAACCATTCGACACTATCTTCAACACTTTCCAAGGTATCCAAAATGTTAAAACTAGGATAATTATTTTTGAGCATAGTTTGTAATTGTTGAGCCGCTCGTAACTCGTCTTCGATAATTAGAATATTCATGTTTAAAAAATTTAAAGAAGAGGAATGGAAACGCTAAAATAAGTATCAGTCGTTTCTATTTTTACTGATTTTTTATTGGAGATTAATCGATAACGTTCCTTAATATTTTCCAATCCAACTTTGGTAGAATGTAAAACTTTTGATTTTTTTTGTAGATTATTGGTGATTCGAATTAATTCATTTTGTTCATCAATATCAATTATAATCGTCAATGGTTTTTTTGTAGATATAATGTTATGCTTGATAGCATTTTCAATTAATAATTGCAAACTCAATGGTATTATCTTTTTGTAAGTGTATTGTTTTGGTATATCAATATTAACTTTTAGGTTGTCGAGAAAACGTTCTTTTTGAATGGCGACATAAGCATTTACAAAATCAAGTTCTTCTTCTAACATGATGGTGGACTCCTCTCGGCTATCCAAAATATAACGATATACTTTGGATAATTGATTGATGAAGTCCTTTGCCATCGCCTTATTCTCGTATTCCACAATATGATTTAAGGTATTCAAACTATTGAATAAAAAATGAGGGTTGACTTGATTTCTCAATCCATCTAATTGACTTTGAACATGCGCAACTTTTGCCAATTCTTGTTCTTGAATGGCTTTTTTTAATTGGGTATAATACCAAATGGATTCATAAATAGCTAAAAGAAAAATCGTAGCAGTATATGACGATCCTACCCCTTGAATGGCTTCCGGGGGTGTCGTACTTGGAAGTTCAAACAGCTTAAAAATTCCTTGAATGATGGGGGTGAAAAAAATACTACTTATGGTAACTACGATAACACAACTAATCACGGCATAGGTCACCCGCTTTTTTGCCATCTCAAAAGAGGGATACTTTTTCCGAAACCAAATAATGACCCAACGATTGACAAACCAATATCCGGTGGAATACAAACTGGCTTCTAACCATTCCAGCGGAAAATAATATTTAGGATCGTTAATCTTTACGCCAAAAAATATTTGAGGAATTAAAAAACCCAATACAATAATTCCGATTATGATAAACCAGAAATCATTAAAACCTAAATATTTTATATCGTTTTTAAACATAATATTAGAAAGATAAAAGTGGTAATCCTTGTTTCGCTTGGTAAAAAGCGAATATAATCCATCCTAAATATAACAAAGCATAACCGATGCTTAATGTAATTGTAAGAGTATTGTTATCTTTTATTTTTTTTGAGAAATAAAAAGCTGCTAAAGGAATAATTTGAATCCCGTGAATTCCAAAAAAATGTGCAATTCTTAAATCTCCGCCCACGGTACTCCAATTTAAGAAAGGTAAACCTGCGCCGCCATCGGCGATTCCCACATTATGCCCCAGCTGCGCAATCATCGAACCACCAACTGCACTTGCAAATAGAAAAGTAAACCAGCTAATTCTGAAACTCCATTTCATATGGCTTGGAAACTCTAATCGAGGAGAAAAAGATTTCACGAAGAACCAAAAAGCTATTCCCGTAAAAAATCCAATGGCCCAACCCATAATTCCAAATGCGGTTCCATCTAATGCTGTGGATCCATTATAATGTGAGGCAACACCTCTTGCTGCTTGTCCGGTGATAATAATATTTTCAATCAACATTAAAGTCGTCGCAGCTATCGCAATCAAAGTTTTCGTTTTTTCTCGAAATGGATAAACCAATAAATACCAACCCATCGTCCATAAAACGATGATGGTCGAAAGGATAAATTTGGTTGGCTTGATCCAAACATTGATCCCCAACAATTGGCGATCGTCTACCAATATTCCCACCAAACAAATCATCAAGACAAAGAAATGTAGTAAAACTATTCGATGTAAAAATGGAAATCGCTTGCTGATTTTTGAGATACTATTTCTGAAAAATTTGGATCCTGTGGATGTGGGAATCTTTAACGTAGCTGATTTTTCCATATTCTGGATGTTTTTATAAAGATCAATCTTTTGTTTTAGAAAAAGGTAGTGAGAATTTTAGAAGTATCGCAATGGAAGATGAAATATCGTATTATGAGGTTGAAGTGTTTTAGAGTTTGGCTTTAAAAAAAGGCAGCTCGTTAATTAATGAAATTAACGAGCTGCTTTTTTTAAACAATTGCTAAAAGCTATGATTAATAGAAAAATTGCTCTTTAACAATTTTACCATCCTTAACTTCGTACACACAAATCTCATTCATTTGTACTCTACCTCTTCCTTTGAAGGTAAGGTCGGAAGTCATGGTGCAAGAGAAATGATTATCTCCAACAATAGGATCACCGATGGAGGAGCCATGAAACTCTTCAACCGTCTCGTTCCATTGTTTTCCTTTTTCAGCGAAGGCAGCCATACCTTGAACAGGTGGAGTAGGAGCGTGTTCAGGTTCGATACTCCAGGCATCTTCTGCATATAATTCTTTGTAGCAGGTTGCAAAATCTCCTTGACGACAAAGTTCAACTAACCGATTGGCAATTTCTTGGGTGCTCATAATTTTTAATTTTAGTGAGTAAAAAAATAAATTTTAAAAGGCTAGCTTGGTTTCGATTAGATGACAAATATAAAAAAATTAAAAGATGCTTTTTGAATCGTAAGTAACTGGTCAATATTAAATATAGTTTTTGACGGTCTATTTTTCCGCCATTTCCTCCAAAAAAATAATTCCAGACCGAGGGTATGCAATGATTTTTTTGAAAAAACTGGCAAAAAAATTCCCTCGTCAAAATTCTATATTTAATAATGACCAATTACTTATATTTTAATACTCTGTAACCTAAATTATTTTTGGATTTAAAAAACTTAAGTTCCACGAATAAATCTTTTTCTTTCCATAAATCATTTTACAATTATTACCTTTGTGGTACCATTTAAATTAAAAACTTTTTAACCAAGAAAAATATGAGCAGAATTGTAACGCTTGACGAATTTATCATTCGAAGCGAAAAAGCAAACATTGATGCAACTGGTGAATTAACTGGACTTTTACGAGATATTGGTGTCGCTGCCAAGATAGTAAATCGAGAAGTTAACAAAGCTGGATTAGTCAATATTTTAGGAGTAGATGGCGCATCAAACGCAAGTGGTGATGAGGTTCAAAAACTCGATATGTACGCCAATGATAAATTAATTGAGTGCCTTCAAAACAGCGGAGAATGCTGTGGAATCGCTTCTGAAGAAAATGAAAGTTTCCTTCCTATCAAAGCTCTATCTACTAAAAATGCTAAGTATGTAGTTTTGTTTGATCCTCTAGATGGATCATCTAATATTGATGTAAATGTATCGGTTGGAACTATATTTTCTATTTGTCGAAGAAAAAGTAATGTGAAAAAATCGGTTGATTTAGAAGACTTTTTGCATAAAGGTGTTGACCAAGTTGCAGCAGGTTATGTGATTTATGGAACTTCTACGATTATGGTTTATACTACAGGTCAAGGAGTAAATGGATTTACTTTGGATCCTTCGATTGGAGAATTTTGCCTTTCACATCGAGATATAAAGATTCCAGCTCGAGGACAATACTACTCGGTGAATCAGGGATATTATTTGAAGTTCGATTTGGAAATGCGACGGTATATTGATTACTGTTCAGATTTGAATTTAAGATTAAGATATATTGGTTCGATGGTTTCAGATATTCATCGAATTTTATTCCAAGGTGGAATTTTTCTTTATCCAAATACTCGAAAATATCCTCATGGAAAATTGCGATTACTCTATGAATGTAATCCATTGGCTTTTGTCGTGGAACAAGCAGGGGGAAAAGCGATTAATACCAAGTTGGAACGTATTATGGAAATGAAACCGGTGGAGCTACATCAGCGAACTGCAATTGTGATTGGTTCGCCTGACATGGTGGATGAGATGAAGGAGTTTGTGGAAAGGTATAGTGCTTCGCCGATTTAAAACTTTTTGAACAACGAATATCGAACAGGGATTTAAGACTTCTGAAGTGAATATACTTCTCAAATCATAAATCCTTGTTCTTAAATCGATATTCAGTTTATCTCACCAATGTAATATCACCTTTAAACTGCTTAACACTTCCATCGATAAATCTTACCTCGGCGAAGTAAACAAAGACGGCAGGATTCATTGACTTTCCATTTAGATTTCCGTCCCACCCAGTTTCAGGGTCATTTGGTTGAAAATTTCCTCCTTGATAAACCAGTTCTCCCCAACGATCAAAAATTCTAAAAATTTGTACCTCCTCGATCAGTTCGGTATTTCCATAAATAGTAATTTTATCATTATGATTATCCCCATTTGGACTGAACGCATTTGGAATATAAACTGGAATATTCTCATCTACATGAACGGTAATCTCGTCTTGAGCTGAACAACCATTTTCATCTAGAATCATGATGGAATAGGTAGTAGTCTGAAAAGGGTTGACAGTAAAATCTAGACAATTTCCACTACAATTAATCGAATCAACGGTTGTCCAAATGATTGTATCCAACTCTTCAGTATCAATATTTATTTGAGCAAAAATGGAAATGCTATCTCCTATATTGATAAAAAGATCTTCGCCCAAATCAACGATAATTTCATTGATAGAATTTAATGGAATTATCGCAAGCGTCTGGCAACCATCGGCATCTTCAATGAGGATGGTATAATTATCTGCAGGCAAATTGGTAAAGATTGGTGTACTTTGAAATGGCATATTGTCAATCGAATACATATAAGGTGGCGTTCCGCCAAGTACCGAGTCGACTAAAATCACTCCATCAGAATCTCCAAAGCAACTGATTTCTGAAAAGCTGATAAAGGCTTCGATGACTTGTTCGTATTCCGTAATTGCCAAAACCAAACTATCACAGCCAATTGAATTAGTTCCTGAAAAAAGCGTATCAGTCCCCACATCATCAATAAAACAAGTCAAGGTCAAAATAGTATCGATACTTGATGGTAATAGAGAAACTGAGTTGGTAATGATACTGTCGCAGCCAAATTGATTTTGTAAAGTATCCATAAAAATCCCTACTTGACTTGAGTCACAGGTCATACTTTCAACTAAAATATTTTGAGAGGGCAGTAAAGTTGTATAAGTGAAAACCAAACTATCACAGCCAAAAATATTTAATAAAGTGGTCGTTAAAGTCAAACCTGTATCCAAAGGATTACAACTTAAAGCGCTCAAATAAGTAGAATCGGTTGGAGCTAAAGCTATACTATCAATGATGGTATTACTTCCATTGATTTGGATGAAAACACCCGTATCTAAAGGGTTACAGCTAAGAGAACTTAAATAAATAGTATCGCAAACAAAAGTGGTATTAATAATTAAAATAGAATCACACTCTCCATTCATGCCTGGTAAATTCATCGTCGTAGTTCCAAGCAAGGTAGAATCACAACTAGTTTCCGAGATCATAAAGGTATCTGCTGCAAGTAATTGATAATTGAAAATTATGGTCGAGTCGCAGCCAAATTGACTCATCAAATAAATGGTATCTAACCCTTGCTGCGAAGCAACACAAGTAGTGGTATCAATATTTATTTCATAACTCGGTGCCAACGAAGTGATATTGACCAAAACTGAATCACACTCCCCATTCATTCCACTCGCATTGAAAAAAGTAG
>CAYGRM010000379.1:0-6490 GCA_964352225.1 uncultured Saprospiraceae bacterium
CGACAAGCAAAGTTAGTTTCTAATAATATTGGTTTTTATTTTTCTAAAAAAAAGTTTTACGAAGAGACCGAGGATCATCTCGATAAGCAACCTCAAATCAATCATTCAGAAATAATAAATCAAGAAAATCTTGAATGGGTAAAAATTGAAGGTAGTTTTATTCCTGACCAACCGCTTATTTATTTAACTATTGGAAATTTTTATAACAATGAAAATACAAGTGTAAAACCCTTTAAAAAATACCGTGGGCCAGCTTGGACTCCTCCCTATGCCCATTACTTAATTGATGATGTCAGAGTCTGGCAAGCAGGAGATGAACCTGAGGAAAATCCTGTTTTTGAAATTTCAACCATTGAAAAAAACCAACCAGTCATTTTAAAAAATATCTTTTTTGATTTTGATCAAGCTACATTAAAATCTACGTCTTTTGAAGAGCTAAATCACCTATTAGATTTTTTACAAAAAAACATTAACATCAAAATTGCGATCCACGGACATACCGATAATCACGGAAACGATACTTATAATATGGAACTTTCGACCTCCCGTGCACATACTGTTATGGATTTTTTAATAAAAAATGGTATTGAAGAACATCGTTTGGAATTTAAAGGTTGGGGAGAAAGTAAGCCCATAAAATCTAATGGTACAGAAGAAGGCAGGGAACAAAATAGACGAGTAGAATTTTTGATTTTGGAAAAAGAAAAGGATTAGCATAATCATCGAATTCAAAATTAACTATTAAGTTATTTTTGAATTCGATGATCATTTTAATTTCACAGGATGCCTATTATTTCCTCTTGGATAGCTTTGGTTTTATCCTTAGCATACCATAATTGCGAGTTCTTTTTTGCCTCATCCCAGATTTCTTTGCTTCCCTCTGGATTTGAAATAGCTTGAGATTTTGCCTCCATAACCATTTTTTGAACTTCGACAGGACGCGGGCCCCAACTATTAAATACTTCCAAAGTCTCCGTATCCAGCACAATCAAAATTGGAATAGATCGCGCTCCATCAGTTAAAAATTGATCCATCACTTCTGGATTTTCATCTCGAAGAATCATTTTCAAATCAATGTTTTCATTTTCTTCCGCTAATTTATTGAGCACAGGAATAACTTGAGCCGCATCACCACACCATGCTTCCGTAATCACTAACCAAGTGATTTTCCGACTTTCATTTTTTATTTGAGCTAAGGAGTTTTCAGTCAACCGAGTGGTTTTATCCAATCTATTCATCCTGAAAATATTCAACTTTGTATAGTTCAACATGGCATCGCTATGATTATCCCCAGTTGTTTTCCCTGCCGCAAAAAGTTCCTCAATTATAGTTCGGTATTCATCATAAGTCCATGCTTTATTGATGATTTCTCTAGTTATCTTTTTCATTAATTTCTATTAAATTTTTAAATATTAATTTTCCTAACAACTTAAAATACTCAAGGTTTAAAGAATGAAAACAACTTGTCCTGTGAATGACAAGTATATAATCCAACCTTTTTTTTGAAAAATCACGCAAAAATAGGTTTTATCACCTGGAATTTACTTTTCAAAGACAAAAGTCATTTGTCGCCTAATATCCAGTATAAAACAACTCAAGTTTTTTCAGTATTTTGTGAATGTATTAATTTTGGTAAAATTTAAAATCTAAAACCTTAACCTATGAAAAAAGTTTCAACCCATAAAACCATACTCTCATTTTTGTTTTTGCTGGCATTTAGTTTTTGTACTAAAACTGCTACGGCACAAACATTGGAAGAGATTCCAAATCCGCCTGACTACAGCTTGAGTTGGTTTTCGGGGGGACAAGATGGGGATTTATTTTTTGAGTATTATGACCCTAATTTTTATACTGGTTTATTCCATTATGATGGAATGGATTTGAATGAAATTCCATTTGCAGGTGATTTGAACTTTCCTTTCTATTCTCATGCTTATAATGGTAATTTCTATTTTACGGCATACGATGCGAATTTTTTCCAAATGCTCATCGAATATGATGGCGATGCGACAGCGGTAGAATTTGCCATTCCTGCAGGACTTCAATATGGTGGATATATTGGTGAGTACAATTCAAAAATGTACCTGTTTCTGTACGATACAAATTTCAACACTTTATTATATGAGTACGATGGTACAAATCTTACAGAAGTAACTGGCCCAGCAGGTTTGACTTTTCAAAACTATATCACCATTTTTAATGATGTGATGTATCTCAGCTTTTATGACGCTAATTTTAATAGCCAAATTGTAGCTTTTGATGGAACAACATTTACTCCTATGGCAGGGCCAACAGGACTCCAATACAATTTCTTTATTGGAGAAACAGATGACTACATGTATTTGTCATTTTATGAAAATCTTAATTTTACTGCCACCCTATTTTTGTTTGATGGAAATAATTTCATCGAAGTTACAAATCCAACTGGGGAACAATTTTCATGGGTGATACTTCTGGATACTGATAAATCTTATGTGAATTACTATGATATTAATTTTAATACGGTTGTATATGAATTAGTAGGATCTACCCTTACTTTATTACCTATTCCAGCAGGATTTCAATTTCCTTTTTATGTGAATAGATTTGATGGTCGAGATTTCTTTGGTATGTATGATTTTAATTTCAATCAGTTTCTATATGGATATGATGGGACTGAATTTGTGGAAGTGGATGGCCCAACAGGTTGGAATTTTTCACAATATGCCGATACCATTGGTGGCAAAGCGTATTATGTTTACTATGATATCAATTTCAACAATCATTTGATGGAAATGGAAGCTGGAAGCAATAGTGTATTGGAAATAGCTGGTCCTGCTAACTTTACCTACAGTAATTTTGCCGCAGCTGTAAATGATAAATTATTCCTAGGCTATAACGATGTAAGTTTCAATCAAACCCTTTTTATTTTTGATGGAACAGAATTTACGGAAGTAGAAAATCCATTGGGAAAGGTGTATAGTTTTGTGATGACCGAAGATCAAGGTTATTTATACTTAAGATATAATGACCTTAGTTTTTACCAAGGCACTTTGTACAAATTACGTCCAAACTCTATCCCTACTTCAGCTGATAATTCAGTCACGACTTTTATCAATATTCCTTACTTCTTTAAGCAAAGTGATTTCTCTTTTGCTGATACAGATGGAAGTGATACCTTAAGTTCTATCATGATTACAGAAGTAGAAACGGTTGGAAACTTATTCCTCAACGGAGCCCACGTTTATGTTGGAGATATTATTCCGACGGAAGAATTATCAGATTTGGTATTCTTCCCAAATACTGATGATGAGGATTTAAATTATGATTTTTTCAAATTCAGAGTATCGGATGGAGATGATTTTAGTGATGAAGAATATACGATGACGATCAATGTTGTTGATCCTGCAACTTCTACTGACGATCATTTCTTGAGTGCCAATATATTGTTATATCCTATTCCTGCAAATGAATTTACAACACTTCAGGTCAAGGCTAATCAAGCCATCGAAAAATTAGATATAAGAATTATCTCGATGAATGGACAAGTTGTGTTGCAACAATCATTCAATCAAGTTGGAGAGGAATTTCAATATCAATTTGATTTGAACAACTTGGCAAATGGTCAATATATTTTGCATGGAGTTTCTCCAAATGGAATTATTGCAAAGCCAATTTCTGTAAAAAGATAAATTGTAATTGTTTTAAAATTTGACAAAAAAAAGCTGAGTAAATTTAATTACTCAGCTTTTTTTATTCTGATGATTTCAAATCTTACTCCGCAAGTCCTAAATATTCAATTTCAAAAATCAAAGCAGAATTTCCAGGAATACGATCACCGCTTCCACGAGGTCCGTAAGCTAAATTCGATGGAATATAAAATTCATATTTTGAACCTGGCTTCATTAATTGAACTCCTTCAGTCCAACCTGGAATCACTTGATTCAAGAAAAATTCAGCTGGTTTACCTGTCTTAATAGAAGTATCGAATACAGTTCCATCCAATAATTTTCCAGTATAAATTACTCTAACTTTATCCGTAGCAGCAGGAGTAGCTCCTGATCCTGCTTCGATAACTTTGTATTGCAATCCACTTTCTGTAGTTTGAATTCCTTCTTTTGTTTTATTATCAGCTAACCATGCTTGTCCTGCTGCTAAATTTTCTTGTGCTTCACTCATCTGTTTCTCTTGCATCGCAGCTTGAGCCATTTGACCAAATGCTTGCATTACTGCCTCAGCCTCTTCTTTAGTCAATTTAGGATTACCAGCAACGGCATCTTTAACTCCGTTGGTAAAAAGGTCTAAGTTGATTTCATTTTCAGCACCAAGGTCAGTTTTAATCTGATTTAAATTCTCAGCAATCATGGTACCGTATGCATAAGAAGTAGAATCTTTTTGATTTGTCATAGGTAAATTTGCTCCACCTCCAGTTGTTCCTCCGCAAGCTGCTAAAAGTAAAGCCATCGGAATAAAATATAATAATTTCTTCATTTTTAATTTATAATATGTGATTAATAATTTTATCGGGCGCGAAATTACAAAATTATTATTCATTCAAAAGAAATAATTGCTAAGTTGTGGGTGTGGGATCCTCTATCTTTACTAGAGTAATCTAAAATTCAATGGTTTTGTCAGTTTGGCTACTTAGTTAAATAGTTTTTTTGAGCATTGAGTTAATAAACATTTTCTTAAGTTGCGTGCTGCTTAACTCAACTTCTACCTATGATAAAAAATAAACTCCAAGCTCTTTTTAACCCTGAACAATATCATGGTTGGGGAAAATCTAAAAAATACTTTGAAGGTTGGTATTACAAAATTATTAATGCTGATGAATCAAAAGCATTTGCTTTTATTCCAGGTATTGCGATGGATGAAAATGGAGTAAAACAAGCTTTTGTGCAAGTGTTAAATGGGAAAAAATTAACGGCCGAATATCATAAATTTGATGCCAATCAATTCATTCCAGCGGAGGGGAAATTTGAAATAAAATTAGCTGACAACTTTTTTTCAACAAAAAAAATCAAACTAAATTTGTCCTCAGTTGAAGGCGAGTTGACTTTTGCTGATCAGGTTCCTTGGTCGAATTCTTGGTTCTCCCCGGGCATTATGGGCCCGTTTTCATTTGTTCCATTTATGCAATGTTATCATGGAATCTTAAGTATGGATCATTCGATTCATGGAACTTTAAGAATCAAAGGCGAGGAAATTGATTTCTCCAATGGAAGAGGTTACATGGAAAAAGATTGGGGACGTTCTTTTCCAAGTGGTTATATTTGGATGCAAACCAATCATTTTTCTCAACCGGGAATTTCCCTAAAAGCTTCCGTAGCCAAAATTCCATGGTTAACTAGTTCTTTTGTTGGATTCATCGGAGGAGTTTGGTTACACGATAGATTAATTGAATTTACCACTTATAACTTTACTCGATTGCGAAAATCCTATGCTGATGAAAAGAAAGTAGAACTGGTGTTGGAGAATCGAAAACATCGATTAGAAATATTTGCACATCGAGAAGCAGTTACTTCGTTGGCCTCTCCTATTTTAGGATTTATGGATGGAAGAATTGAGGAGAGTATGACTGCCCAAATTGAAGTAAAATTATTTGATAAAAAAAATAAGCAGATCTTATTGGAGGATACGGGACGGAACGCAGGATTGGAGGTGGCAGGGAAAGTAAGTGAAATTTTAGTATAAATTTAAAATTGTAAAAATGCTCAAAACAAACTCTTTAATATTCACTATGCTACTTTCTTTAATTATTTTCATTAATTGTTCACCTACCGAAAAATCAAAAGTTACTAATCCCGATTTAAAAAATCAATTTGTTGATCAGCGAGATAACCAAACTTATGCAACCAAAACCATCGGAAACCAAACTTGGATGCTTGCTGATTTGAAATATCAATCACCAAATTCATATTGTTATGAAAATGATTTGAAAAATTGTGAAACTTATGGCCGACTATACCCTTTTGATGAAGCAAAAAATATTTGTCCAAAAGGTTGGAAACTACCCAGTAATGATGATTGGAAGATCTTAGAAATAAACTTAGGTATGAAAAAATCCCAAGCTGATTCCATTCGAATATGGCGTGGAAATTATGAAGGAGATTTATTAAAAAAACAATTAGAAATTAAACTCGCGGGAAGCGGAAGTTACAAAGGACAAAAATTTGAAGGAAAGAATATTTATGCAAAATATTGGGTAGATGCACCTGGGCCAACTGGCCAACAATTTTCTATGTTTAGAATGGTCATGAAAAATAATAGTAAAATTTATAGTGATCAAGTTTCCAAATCAAATATTTGTTGTGTCAGATGCATCAAGGAAATAGAATAATGTCTGAAACCAAAAAATAAATATCCATCTAGAAAATCAAAAAAAATTGGAATCAAGATTAGCTACCATCCATGACATTCATAATGTCCTCGACCTTCAAAAACAAAACCTATTTGCCAATCTATCCGAAGCAGAACGAGAAGATGGATTCGTTACGACTCCTTTCACTTA
>CAYGRM010000380.1:0-6467 GCA_964352225.1 uncultured Saprospiraceae bacterium
CTTCGTTAAAAAGCCTCGCCGATGCTAGGCATCGCCTACGTTTTTTGCCTCAAAGAAGAAAAATACACTCTCGAAATAACTTATGAATAATTATGACCAAGAACTTAAAATCAATCAAGAAATGAATATCGAACAACTAAAATATCCTATCGGAAAATTTCAAACTCCTCATTCTTATTCTCCTCAAGACATTTCAAATTGGATTTCTATTATTGAAGAAACTCCAGCACAAATCGAAGCGGCTGTCGAAGGTTTAACTGATGAACAACTGAATACTCCCTACCGACCTGAAGGTTGGACGATTCGCCAAGTTGTACATCATCTGCCAGATAGTCATATGAATAGTTATATTCGATTCAAATGGACTTTGACGGAAGACTCACCAATTATTAAAGCTTACGATGAACAACTGTGGGGAGACCTCGAAGATGGAAAAAATGCCCCCATCGAAATGAGTATTCAATTATTAAGAAGTTTACACGCACGTTGGGTCGTAGTAATGAAAAATTTAAGTGCATCAGATTTAAAAAAATGCTTCACTCATCCTGAAACGGGTAATCAAATTTCCCTCAATGAGATGGTAGCATTATATGCTTGGCATAGCCAACATCATTTGATGCACATCACTTCCTTGAAGGAGAGAATGAATTGGTAGTAGTTTAACTGCATACTGCCAACTACCTAATTTCCTCTCCGCGTTCTTCTCAATTTTCGCCTTTCCATATCACTCAATGTATTAAAAAGTTCTTGATTTATTTTTTCCACAGGTTTGACTAAAGTTCCATCTCCTCGATAGTAATAATTGACGGTGTAAGGAAATGGACGAAGAGGTTGCAAGCCTTCATGAGTTCTGATAACAAAGGCTTTTTTACCTCCGATGCCGGCGACTTTTACAGGTTTACCATTCTTTTCTACCGTTAATTCTTCCTGATGAACGAATCCGAATTCTGCATAAAATTTTTGTTTTTTGGAAAAAGGTAAGGAAGAGATACTATTCAACTTTGCATCGAAAAGGTTACCTTCGAAATTTCCTTTTTTGACTTCTACACTCTTATCAGAATAATAAAAATAAACAGGGCAAAAGGTGAAATGCTGGTCAAATGTTTTTAAAATATCAGTATGAAATTGAGCCATTATTGCGCTTTCTTTTTTGGCTACATCACTTTGACCCATTTCTTTTAGTCTTGTAATTTTAGCTTCATTCGTAGGGAGTCGGATCAGCATGACACCAGATCTCAGATTATTCAATTGATCGGTGGCGGTATCTTTTCGGAAGTGGACACTTTTACAATTAGAAAAAGTAGTTAGGATAAAAATGGCTAAGATAAATCGGAAAGTCATAGTTGAGTATTTTTTAACGTGCTATAAATTGACCGTGTAAAAATTCAAAATAAAACGCGGAAGTCAGTACCATTTAGGCATGAAAAGTCAGTTTTTTGATTTTTATAAAAAAGGATTAGAAGGAAGATCAAAATTTATATAATATTATTCATCCTATTTTCTCAATCATTCGTCTTTAAAAACTTTACAATATTGTTCACAAACACTAATTTGCAAACGTTTTTCGTTCCGAAATGAGGCTTTTAATTCATTTCTCAAGGATTTCTCAGTTAAAATATTTTATGAAAAAAATTTTTCAAACTACTTTCCTCATTGCTATTTTGATTTCATTCACAAGTTGTTTTGATGTGACGGAAGAAGTAAAAATGAATGCAGATGGTTCAGGCGAATTACGGCTAAATATTGATTTGAGTCAAAGCAAAGGAAACCTCGCAGGATACATGAATGCAGGCGAAATTAATGGAGTAGAAATTCCTTCCAAGGATAAGATAAAATCAGAAATCAAAAAACTTAAAAAAGCGCTTTCCAAAATAAAAGGTATTTCAAAAGTAAAAACCAAAAGTGATTTTGACGAATTCGTATTTGAAGTAACTGCGAATTTTGCAAATATGAAAGCACTAAATAAAGCGATTAATGCTTCGGTCAAAACTTTTAATCAAACACCTTTCCCGCTCCCTCGTTTCAAGCATTTTGCCTTTGGTGAAAATAAGTTCTCCCGACTTTTTGAGTATACAGAGGAGCGATTTACACAAGAAGAATTTGACGGAATGATGAGTGTCGTACGATATTTGATGGAGTCTGCTAAGGTGGTGAGCATCTATCGTTTTGAGGAGCCCGTAAAAAACGTTTCCAACTCAAAAGCCAAAGTATCTCCTTCTAAAAAAGCAGTCATGCTAGAAGGAAATATTGCAGAGTTTGCAACTGGAAAAAAGACTTTAGAAAATCATATTTCATTTTAGGATTATGGATTCAAGATTAATGATTTTCCCATAATCCATAACCAAAAAAAACTCCTCAACCATGGAAACAACAACTCTCAATTATTTTTTTTACAATAAATTATTAAAAACCAATTCGATGAAATTTATTAGAAAAACTGCGCTACTATTATTACTCATTATTACAGCAATGAGTGCGCAAGCTCAAGATTTAAAACAATACATTCCAAGTGATGCAACATTCGTAGTGAGTATGGATTTAGCTAATTTGGATAGCAAAATTAGCTTTGACAAACTAAAAGAATTCGACTTCTACAAAGAAGGAATGAAAGAATTCGAAAAGGAAATGTATCGAGAAAATAAAGACCTCGCAGAAGCATTTAAAAATCCATCTGCTTATGGAATTGATGTGATGAGTGAGTCATTTATGTTTGGAAATATTTCAAAGGAATCTTCTCTTTTTGGATTTGTATTTAATATTTCTGATAGTAAGAAGTTTACAAAGTTTTTTAAAGAAACTGTTGTTCCAGAAGCAAAAGGTGCGGTGATGGGCATGATGGGGAAATTCCAAACCATGACTGACGATGGAGCAACTTTCGCATGGAATGATAAGGTTGGAGTTCTCGTAGGTGGGATGCCAAATGGAGATGGAGACAAAGCAGTAGTTGATGGTTTTGTCAAAAAAGTATTAGATGGAGGGCCTAAAAGTTCGATCATGGCTGATGCTAGATTCAATAGAGCAACCAAAGGAAGAAAGAGTGATATGCGGATGTGGATGGATTACAACTGGGTGATGGATATGCAAATGGGCGGTAGCGAAATGGCGAATGTTCCAGGAATGGAGGCAGTAATGACTTCAATGAAAGAATTGTACAAAGATTCTGATTACTTGGTAGAGTTGAATTTCAACGATGGGGCGGTAGTGATGGATTCAAAAATGTATATGAATCAAAAAGCATCAGATATGTTTGGGAAAATGACGGAAGGAGAATTGAATAAAAACTTCTTCAAGTATTTACCCAAAGATAATCTGATGGGCTATTTTTCCTTAGCGATGAAAACAGAAAATTTTGCCGATGGAATGTTCCAAATGTTTGATCCAATGATTAAAGAAATGGGAATGACTCGAGAGGCAATGGAGGGAATGGCATTAGGTGCGGTGAATTCGATGGGCTTAGAAATGGATGCCAAAGGATTGTACGAAATTATTTCAGGAGATATGGTTTTTGCAGTAACTGGGATGCGTGAGTTTACGATTAAGAAAACTCAGTACGATGATGACTTTAATAAAGTAGAAGTTGAAGCGCAGCAAATGTTACCAGAAGTAGTTGCAATGATGTCGTATGGAAGAGAAGCGGATTTGAAAAAAATCGTTCAAATGGGAGTAGATGCAGGTGCATTAACCAAAGTTGGAGATGCTTTCAAAGTAGCTGTTCCGATGGATGATCTTCCGATGGATATGTATCTTTCAATGAAAGATGGGATTTTATTTATTACGAATAATAATGAATTAGCAACCGGCAAACTCAAAGGTGGTTACTCTAAATCAGATCGGATGACCAAGGATCAGCAAAAATTAATGAAAGAAAGTGGTGGTGCATTTTTCTGGGATATTCCATCAAGCTTGAATGCTGCTTCTGCCTTTGCTAAAGAGGAAGGAATGAATGATAAAATGGCTGAAAAAATGCTCAATGTTAGCAAGCAAAGTTTTGAAAGCATGATCATTTCTACTGATAAAGATGTTAAAGGAAGTTATAACTCTGAGTTCAAACTTAATTTCTCGAATAAAAAGATGAATGCTTTGGAGCAATTATTTAGTTATTTTAATGAAATGTACATGACCGCAATGAATAGCGGTGGAATGTAGTTTTTATAAAAGTGATGAACTTGATGAACTATGAGATATAAGTGATGAGTCCCATGATAGAGACTCTTATCATCTATGACTTAAAATAAAAATAGGTTGAATGGATTCCATTCAACCTATTTTATTTTAAGTGATGAGATTTAGCTGATGAGTATTTCCACAGCGGGATTTCTCATCACTTATCACTTATATCTCATCACTTTTTATATGTTTCTTTTTGAAAAACAATTTTCCCATGTTCCTTATTTTAGAATACTATTGGTAATTTTACGGCCCGTTTTAAAAGCAATTTTCCCCAAAAATGTAGATTAGCTGACTTTATTAAGACGCAGATTTAAAGAACGAAGCGTTCTTTTTGCATAAAACAAAACAAACATGCTAAAAATAGGAGTGTTGGGTGTTGGCCATTTAGGAAAAATCCATGTAAAGTGTATTCAACAAACGGATTGTTTCCAATTAGTTGGATTTTTTGATCCAAATGAGGAGAATGCTGCACAAGTGATTGAAAATCAAGGCATTAAAAGGTTCGAAAAAGTAGAAGACTTACTTCAGGAAGTTGACGTGGTTGATATCGTAACTCCCACAATTACGCATTTTGAGTTGGCCTTATTAGCCATACAGCATGGTAAACATGTTTTTATAGAAAAACCTTTATGTAATACGGTGGAAGAAGCGGAAACACTTTTGGCTGCTTGCAAAAAGCATGGAGTTAAAGTTCAAGTTGGGCATGTGGAAAGATTTAATCCAGCGCTTTTAGCCTTGGAGGACATGAAACTTGCACCGATGTTCATTGAAGCACATCGGTTGGCGGTTTTTAATCCAAGAGGAACAGATGTATCGGTGATTTTGGATTTGATGATTCATGACTTAGATATAGTATTGAGTTTGGTTGATTCGGAGGTGAAAGGAGTTCATGCAAGCGGAGTGAGTGTGGTGAGTGATACGCCTGATATTGCGAACGTTCGCTTGGAATTTGAAAATGGTTGTGTGGCAAATCTGACGGCAAGTAGAATTTCAATGAAACAAATGCGGAAGGTGAGATTATTCCAACCTGACGCCTATATCAGTTTAGATTTTTTGGAAAAAAATACCCAAGTCATTCGACTATATGATGAAGGTTCGCCTGATCTTCCAAAGGATGCTAACTTGCTGGACTTACAAACGCCAAAGGGAAAAAAACATATTCACATTGATATGCCTCACATAGAACCTGTCAATGCGATTCAATTAGAATTAGAAACATTCGCAGAAAGTATATTGCAAAATAAAAAACCAAAAGTCAGTATCGACGATGGTTATCGAGCATTAAAAATGGCTCATGAAATTATTAAAACTATTGAAAAAAATAGCGAGAGGTAAGTTGACTTACCGATCGTTAAAAAACAAGATTATGAAAAAAATAGAGCTTTACTTTTTAGTAGTCATATTGATAACTATGGTAAGTTGTGATTTACAGAAGGAACCAATTCCAGCGTACCTCCATATTGAACCTTTTGCGGTAGATGTAAATGGTAATCAAGGAACTAAAGCACAGCAGATCAGAGATGCATGGGTTAGTGATGCTTTGACGGGTGATTTTTTGGGAGTTTATGAACTCCCTGCGACTTTGCCGATCATTGCGGAGGGGAATACAGATTTAATCATTCAACCTGGGATTTTGGAAAACGGGATACAGGCAACGCCAAATATCTATAGTTTTATGAAGAGATATGCCGTATCTGTTGACTTTACTGCGGGAGAAATAGATACGATTCAACCTGTTACTGGATATGATCCGAGGGTGATTTTTCATTATCAGGATGATTTTAATGGTACTAATACTTTGCAAGAAGTTTTGGATACCAACCTAATGATGAATACTTCAATTTTTTCAGAGGCAAATGGGGCATTTGAAGGAGGTTCAGTAGGATTTACTTTAGATGCAGATAATCCAAGATTTGAAGTGGCTACGACAACTTTGATAGAATTACCAACCAAAGGAGATGCTGTAATTATGGAAATGCATTATAAAACTGAGGGAATCCTTCAAGTTGCTGTGGTGGGATATATTGGTACTAACCCAGACTTTGTAAAAACGTTTTTCTTCGCCATGAATCCTCAATCAAGTTGGAATAAAATCTATATCAATTTGACGAATCAGTTAGTTGCCTATGGAAGTCAGTTTACTAAGTTTAGAATCCTTTTTGGGTCGCAAATACCTGAGGGACAATCATCTGCGACCTATTTGATTGATAATCTTAAGATTATGGAACTGCCAGATGATTAATAGACTTTATTCGATGGACGTTGAACGTTAGACGTTTTACGTTCTCCCATACAAC
>CAYGRM010000381.1:0-6435 GCA_964352225.1 uncultured Saprospiraceae bacterium
CATCATCAAATGTCATAGCAGGAATGGTTGCTGTTCCATCTGTTCCTACTCCTACTACTGTAAATTCATCACAAATTGCGATTGGTGCAATTTGATCTTCTACTTTAATTTCTACTACACAAGTTGACTCGTTTCCACAGTCATCTGTGGCAGTCCAAGTTACATTATGAATAGCTACATTTAAACCAGAAATTGTGTAAGCTTGAATCGCATTGTTGAACGTAATTACACCTGTAGGTGAAGTTGGTACCAATGAAATATCATTAGCCGCTGTTCCACAATCTGATGCTGTTGGGTAGGTTAAAATTACACCACCTTCACAGTTATTTGAGTTAGTAGATATAGTAATATCTGCTGGGCAAGTAAGAGCTGGCCCTGCTTCATCTAATACTTTGATGATCTGTAAGTGCTCTAAGGTAGAGTTATCACACCAGTCAACTAAAATATATTTTCTCAAAATTTTATATGATCCATCACAGATATCAATGATTACCTCAGGACCATCTAATCCTATTCCAATGTTAGAACATCCTATATCCGTTAATGGAGCTGGAATGTTTACATTACAATTTGCATCATAATTAATAGTAATATCCGATGGAAGATCAGCCACAACATCTGCTAATGTTGTTGGAGTGATGGTGATATTCTCCGTACATGTTGTTGTATTTCCTGATTCATCAGTAGCTGTCCAAGTACGTACGATTTGTGCATTTCCTACACATAAATCACCTGACTCAACATCTGAGTATGTTAAAATAGTATTTCCACATGGATCAAATCCTGACACATTAAATGTAAATGGATCAGCCGTTGCAGTAACAATAGCTCCTGCTGGAACTGGATAACCAATTTCACTATTCGCTGAAAGATTAATCGTAACATTTACATCTCCACTATCTCCTCCTGCTAAGTCGGTAACTGATATTGTCCAATCTCCTGCAGCTTGTTGTCCATTGAAAGCTGAAAGTGCTTGTAAAGGTTGGAAAGTTCCTGCTGCAGCTGGATTGTTATTACAAGTTCCATCTAAGTCAGCATAGGTCATTGTTGCAGCATCATCAAATACTACATCTAACCCATCACCTGCACATCCAAATCCAGGCCCTCCAATATTGTTCATCAACTCAACTGTAGTTCCTGCTGGAGAGGTAATTGAAATCACCAAATCTCCTACCCAAGTATGATCACTTTCTAAGGTAACATTCACATCTACTACACTTCCGTTAGACGCTCCAAAAGTTACTGATTCTGAAACTGTTGCATTATCAACTGACATTGTTGGAGCAACCATATCTGAAGTAGCTATATATGGACTTCCTGGATCAGTATCGTTATCACATCTAACCGTTATATCATCACTACAAACTAAGTCTGGTATCAATTTATCTTCTACTAAAATATATCCCCAACATGGATTCCCATTCGGGTTAGTCACCATCACTTCGATTGTTTGTCCAACATGACTTCCATCTAAAATAACTGGCAAACCAGTATTTGCAAAAGTCACAATGTAATCATCATAGCAGCCGTAATTATTTCCTTCTAATACTTGGTCAGCACCAACTGTTGCTTCACAGTTTTCATCTAATGAAATATGTACTAAATCATTACAAGTAATATCATTCGATGTCGGAACGAATTCAATTATTTCTATGGTAAAAGAACAATTAGAAATATTTCCATTTGCATCTAATGCTTGATAAGAAATAGTAGTTGTCGTATTTCTATCGAAAGTAGTTCCTGAAACTGGACCACCTGTTTGAGTGACTACAACTCCACAAGCATCTGTAGCTGTTGCTGGATTCCATGTTACGATGGCATCACATGCACCTGGATCAAGATGAACATAAATATTATCAGGACAAGTAATGACTGGGGCAATATTATCTTCCACGGTCACCGTCGCTGGGCATGTTGCCGTATTTCCACAAGCATCTGTTACCGTTAAAGTAACGGTATTATCTCCAACATCGCCACAAGTAAAAGTTGTTTGACTTAAAGATAAAGTCACCGCTCCACATTGATCTGAAGAACCATTATCAATCTGATCTGGTGTAATGGTTGCATTTCCATCTGCGTCTAAATCAATTGAAATATTTTGACAAACTGGAGTTGGATCTAGATTATCTTCTACTGTAATTACTTGAGTATGAGTAACTGGATTTCCACAATCATCTGTGGCAGTCCATGTTCGGGTAATCGTTTGCTCATTAGCACATCCTCCACCTACTGACATTTCTGCAAAAACAACCGGAAGGTTTCCTGTAATTGTTTGCCCTGTATTTAATGTCCCCGGTGATTCAGCAGCAGGACCACTCCATGCAAAATCAGCACTCATTGAACCCATTCCTATTAATTGAAGAGATTCTCCAATCGCACCTGGTTCAGCAACTCCAATATCTGTTGACATCATTCCGCTAGCGGTTCCGTTCGTCGCCGTAATTGTACCTTCATAACTTAAAAATTCTAATACTATATTTCCTGGTGCAATTAGGGCAAATCCATCAGGATTTCCATTTTGTATTCCGTTAACTGGAAATTGAAAATCAATAGCACCGTAGCCTTGTCCTTCATCTGGAATAATTCCTGAAAGAGGAATAGTATTATAAGTCATTCCATTTGCACCATTATATAGCTCCAAGCTATATCCTGTTAAATCTGTCCCAGCAGTTCCTGCTATTTCTATAAATTCTCCAACATCTCCACCTGTATTATCATAATGAAATTCATTAATCCAAGGTGCTACGCTTCCACAATTATCCAAAGCGCTCAATATAGCTGCCGTTGGAATCGCATTACATTCTACAGTAACATCCGCAGGTAAAGGAGATTCAACAAAAGAAGGAGCTATATTATCTTCTATAGTGATCGTTTGAACACAAGGCGTTGAATTCCCTGCAGCATCTGTCGCAGTCCAAGTTCTGGTAATCATGCCAGTATTAGCACATGCTCCTGGGACAAAATCATCAACTGCCGTAATAGATACCGGCCCCGTAGTTAAACCACTGCCTGAGAAATTAATCATTTCTCCTGCATTTAAATCTCCAGGGGATTCGGCTGTTGGTCCAGTCCAAGTAAGTGCTGGATACATTCCTGTCAATTGAAGAGACTCTCCAATCGCACCTGGTTCAGCAACTCCAATATCTGTTGACATCATTCCATTTGCTGGGCCACCTACTGCTATAAAGTCGCCTTCATAGCTTAAAAATTCTAAAACAGTTGACGTTGGATCAACTAATGCAACTCCATCAGGATTACCATTTTGTATTCCATTGACAGGCAATTGAAAATCAAGCGCTCCTGCTCCCATGCCTTCATCATCGATTGTTCCAGAAAGAGGAATTGTATTGTAAGGTGCTCCTCCATTTCCATTATAAAGCACTAAAGAATATCCTGTTAAATCAATTCCTGCCGTTCCTGCTACTTCAATAAATTCTCCAACATCACCACCTGTATTATCATAATGAATTTCATTAATAAATACTACCTGAGGTGCGGTTGCTCCTGCAGGGAATCCACACATATCAGTCGCCATCAATACTGGTGCTGTAGGTATTGGATCACTACATTCTATCGTCACATCTCCAGGACACATAGAAGTAATTACCGGTGGATCAATATCCTCACAAGTTCCACCTGTAGTTAATGGCATCGGTAATGGATTACCTACTCTATTAACTTCCGCCGCAAATCCTTCTCCACTCAATGTCCAAAAATCAAGTCTATAAATTCTTTGTCCAGGCAATGCTCCTGGTCCAACATCCATCAATGCAACTGGTGCAGTCAAAGGAGATGGTATCGGCAATTCATGCATATTTCCAGAAGTAATCGCAGTTACTTCCCACATCTCACCTGGATTAGAAGTTACAGTAATGAAATCATGATAATATAGCATACTGTTAACTGGCATATTCATTGGATCTGCACAATCACATGGATCCAAAATATCTGGAATTCCATCTCCATCTTCATCTGTTCGACTGATAACTGGTGTTACTGCGAAAACCTCTACATCATCACTTGCTGAATTGGTACAACCATTGGCACCTGTAAAAGTATAAGTCAAGGTATGTACTCCAGGTCCAGCTACTACTGGATCAAAACTATAGGTCATGCCATTGCCATCATCAGTTACTCCTGGGCCACTATATACTCCACCTATTGGCGTTCCGCCACTTAAACCAGTTTGAGTTCCTGCTGTAATTGATAAATCAGCAGGAGCCGTAAATGTAACAACTGGTGCTGCTAAAACTTCTACATCATCCGTTGCAACTCCCATACATCCTGCTGCAGTTGTAAAGGTATATGTAATGGTATGTGTTCCAACTCCAGCTGCTGCTGGGTCAAAACTATACGTCATATTATTTCCATCATCAGTAACTCCTGTACCACTATATACTCCCATCTCTCCTGCTCCTGGTACTGGTAGTCCACCACTCAATCCAGTTTGTACGCCTGCATTTTCACATAAATCAGCAGGTGCGGTAAAAGATGCCGCGACAGTAGAAAATACTTCTATATCATCAGAGGCACTTCCTGTACAACCATTGGCATCGGTAAAAGTATAAGTTAAGGTATGTACGCCTGCTCCTGCAGCCGCTGGATCAAAACTATAAGTCATCCCATTGCCATCATCCGTTACACCGGAACCACTATATACTCCTCCTGTTGGCGTTCCGCCTCCTAAGCCAGCCTGTACTCCAGCAGTTATACAAATATCTGCGGGAGCGGTAAACATCACCGTAGGTAAAGCAAATACTTCAATATCATCAGATGCGCTATTGGTACAAAGAGGATCACCTGATGGGAAATTAGCATTTGTATAGGTATAGGTAATGGTATGAACACCAACTCCTGCTGCTGCTGGGTCAAAAGAATAAGTCATTCCATTGCCATCGTCCGTCACTCCGGGGCCACTATAGATTCCCATATCCCCAAATTGTGTTCCCTGTGGAGGTGTTCCTCCGCCAAGACCTGCCTGAACTCCCGCATCTAAACAAAGATCTGCTGGTGCTGTAAAAGCAACTGTTGGTAAGGGTTGTACACTAATAAAATCAGTATCACTATCCGTACAACCATTGGCATCAGTATAAGTATAAGTTAATATATGAAGACCAAGACCTGCTGCTGCAGGGTCAAAACTAAAGTCCATTCCATTTCCATTATCCGTCACTCCGGGGCCACTATAGATTCCTCCGGTAGGAGTTCCTCCACCAATACTCATTTGAACTCCAGCATCAATACAAAAAGTATCTTGTGCTGATGGTATATTAAAATTAACAATAGGTAAAGCAAATACTTCCACATCATCACTTGCTGAATCCATACATCCAGCAACGCCCACAGTATAAGTGATGGTATGGGTGCCTACTCCCGCTGATGCCGGATCAAAACTATACGTCATGCCGTTGCCATCATCCGTGACACCGGTACCACTATATACTCCACCTGTTGGTGTTCCACTTCCTAAGCCAGCTTGTACCCCTGCATCGATACAAAGATCTGCTGGAGCAGTAAAGGCAGCTGTAGGTATGGCAAATACTTCCACATCATCTGATGCGCTATTAGTACAACCAATTTCATCTGTAAAAGTATAAGTGATAGTATGGGGTCCTACTCCAGCTGCTGCTGGATCAAAACTATACGTCATGCCATTGCCATCATCCGTTACGCCAGTACCACTATATAATCCACCTGTTGGTGTTCCTCCTCCAAGTCCAGCTTGTACGCCTGCATTAAGACATAAATCTGCAAGTGCCGTAAAAGTTACCGTTGGTAAAGCAAAGACTTCAATATCATCAGATGCTGAATTCGTACATCCATTTCCATCTGTAAAAGTATAAGTTAAAGTATGCACTCCTACTCCAGCAGCGGCTGGATCGAAGAAAAATATTGAACCATCTCCATTATCAGTCACTCCAGGACCACTATACACTCCTCCTGTTGGCGAACCTAAAAATGCATTAGGAGAAGCTGGGTCATTAACACATTGGTCAGCTGGTGCTGTAAAAGTGACGACAGGTAAGGCAAATACCTCCACATCATCACTTGCTGAATTCATACATCCAGCAACGCCCACAGTATAAGTGATGGTATGCGTTCCTACTCCAGCTGCTGCTGGATCAAAACTATAAGTCATGCCATTGCCATCATCGGTAACACCAGATCCACTATATACTCCACCTGTTGGTGTTCCACCTCCTAAGCCAGCCTGTACGCCAGCATTGACACATAGATCTGCTAGTGCGGTAAAGGCAGCTGTAGGTATGGCAAATACTTCCACATCATCAGATGCGCTATTCGTACAACCATTTAGATCTGTAAAAGTATAAGTGATGGTATGCACTCCTACTCCAGCGGCTGCAGGATCAAAACTATACGTCATGCCATTGCCGTCATCGGTTACTCCGGTACCACTATATAATCCACCTGTTG
>CAYGRM010000382.1:0-6434 GCA_964352225.1 uncultured Saprospiraceae bacterium
GCAATGAATTTTGGATTGCTAATTTATTCACGACAGAACGTGATTTTGTTTTTGAAAAAAATAAAAAAGGAAAAATAAATCTGCGAGAAGGCAAACCTACTTTTTCCCAAAAACCTGATCGTCAACATGATAAAGATAAATCAGGTTTAATCCAAAAAACAACCTATTTGCAAGAGTTAGGAATTTTAGACGATAAAGATCGAGTGCAAAAAGGCAAAGGCGATAAATACAAACAAATCAAAAAATTCGTCGAAGTTGTTGCTGATTTATTGAGAAAAAATCCACAAATTTTAGCGGATAAATTAACAGGGGTAGATGAGCAAAAACCATTGCAAATTGTCGATATGGGATCAGGGAAAGGTTATCTCACTTTTGCACTTTACGATTACTTAGTGAATGTTTTAAATTTAAAAACCAAAATCACAGGCGTTGAAATTCGAGAAAATTTAATCGAAATTTGTAATAATATTGCAGCGAATTCTAAGTTTGGAAATTTACATTTTGAACAAGGTTTTATTCAAGGCTACGAATTGCCAGAGACTGATATTCTCATTGCATTGCATGCTTGCGACACCGCCACCGATGAAGCGATTGCTAAAGGAATCAAAGCTAATGCGCAACTAATTATTTGCGCACCTTGCTGTCATAAACAAGTTCGAAAGCAAATTAAAGATGATTCTTTGCTAGAACCAATTTTGAATTTCGGTATCCTTAAAGAACGCCAAGCGGAAATCGTAACGGATACTATTCGAGCTTTAATTCTAGAAGCGAATGGTTATAAAACCAAGGTTTTTGAATTTATCTCAATGGATCATACTGGCAAGAATGTGATGATCGTAGGACAAAAAAGGAAGGAGGAAGTTGATCCAAAAATACATCTACAAAAAGTGGAAGAGTTGAAAAAACAGTTTGGAATTGATTTTCACTATTTAGAAAAACTTGTTCCCAGTTCTAGTAAGTAAGAGGGCATGTTTATTGCAAAATATCTTGGAATAATTAATGAAGTTGTTTTAATGAAAAATAATAATAAAATGAAATATTTAAATTACGTATTTGTATTGTTATGTATTGGTCTATTGGCAAGTTGTACTTCCGAAAAAGCGCAGCCACTCGAAACGGGATGGTATTATATTGCAGGAAAGGATCAATTAGATTCAGTAGAAAAAATAAAGAAAAACGCTCAAGATACTTTTTATTTAAATCCTACTCCAGTCGCTACCGTTCCGAATTTTAAAGAGGTAGTAATCTATTCTGGAATGGTGGGTAATGAAGGATTGCAAGTGATTATGAATGAGGAAGGAACGAAAATTTGGGCAGATGCTACTAATCTATATGCTCGAAAATATATGGGATTCGTGATTGATGATGAGTTGATTCATGTGCAAAGGATCGCTTCGCAAAACCTTTACGGAACGACTACGGTAAATGAAAATTGGTTCGATAAAAAATATTTAGAAGATACAGCTGCGAAGCTTAATCTCCAAATATCTCAGGGTCAATAACCAGTAAAGTCAGAAACATCCAAGAAGTCAGAATCATCAAAATAAGCATCGACCAACTTTTGTTTTTGATGAGATGAAAAACGCCATTGGGAAGCATATTTCCAAAAATAATGCTGCGAAATAATGAACCAATAAAAGAACCAATAGGGTAAGGTTTTGGGGCATAATTGTTTACGGCAAAAATGAAAAAGTCAATAGTACTTATGGAAAAATAACTTACAAAAATGATAAAAGTACTCCACAGGAAAATATCATGAACTTTAATTTCTTTTTAGTTTATTTTTTTGACGCTGACATTATATGATTACATGTCATTTTTTTTCACTCACACAAAGACTTTTCCGACGGAAAATAAAAACATAATCAATCATAAAAAGTCAGCGTCAAAAAAAGAAAATCAGAAACTATTAGGAATTCTATTCCCAGCTTTTTTTCGTTCATTGCTAAACATTCTTCTTTTTATTTTTAATTCTTCTCCAAAATTAATAAGTAAACCTACCTCAATTTCTGTTGATCTTAAATAGTTGACTAATTGAACTTCGTATATTTTATGGAGATTTTCAACAGCTTTTAATTCAACAATGACTAAGTCATCAACAATTAAGTCTGCCCTAAAATCTCCTACTTCTTCTCCTTCAAAATAAACTTTTACAGGTTGCTGTCTTTTGACATCATAGCCTTGTTGTAAAAGTCTAACTTCAAGTGCTTTTTCATATACAGATTCTAAAAAACCGAAGCCAAGGTAATCGTGAACAAAATAAGCAGACTTAATAATCTCTGATGTTAATTCTGAATGTTGGTAATTAGTATTGTTTTTCATCGGTATGTTTTTATATGAAAGTATAAAATTTAACGCTAATATTATATGATTGTATGTCATTCTTTTCACTCACATAAAGACTTTTCCGAAGGAAAATAAAAACATAATCAGTCATAAAAAGTCAGCGTCAAAAAAAATCAAAATTATATTTACAAAACAAATAAAAAACCTCCCACACTCTTCGTACCTTTCTCAAAAATATTCCCGTATTTTGTACGCAAAATAATTTTAAAGAGAAAATATGGCAACTCCTAATATCAATCTCACCGTCGATGCAATCGTTTTTGGTTATGAACCCAAAGAAGGATTATCTGTTCTTTTGGTCAAAAGAAAATATCCTCCCTTCAAAGGTCGATGGGCTATTCCCGGTGGATTTGTCAAAGAAAAAGAAAGTCTCGAACAAGCGGTCGAACGAGAACTCGAAGAAGAAACTGGCGTCAAAGTCAATTACCTCGAACAATTATATTCCTTCGGAAATCCAAAGCGTGATCCTCGTAGCCGTATTGTGACTATTGCCTATTATGGTTTGGTGCGCAGTTCTAATTTTGAATTATTTGCAGCAACTGATGCAGATGATGCGCAATGGTTTCATCTAAATGATTTACCAAAACTCGCATTTGACCATCAAGAAATTTTGGATTACGCATTGGAGAGATTGAGGGCCAAAGTGAGTTATCAACCTATCGGGTTTAAACTGTTGGATAAGAAATTTACGATGGAAGAAATCCATCACCTTTATGAAGTGATCTATGACCGAAAGCTTGATCGAAGAAATTTTAGAAAGAAATTTTTAAAATTAGATATCCTTGAAGAGTTGGAAGAGAAGTCAGGTGGAGGTCGAGGAAGACCAGGTTCTTATTATCGATTTGATGAAAAAAAATATTTAGCATTAGAAAAGCAAGGGATGTCTTTTGAAGTGTAATGTGTTAGTTTGAATATGTAAGTGTCTGATTGTCAGTATTTTATTTCCATGTTTAGTCCTTCCAGATCTTAAAGGTCTGGAAGGACTTTTTTATAAAATTATTTATTTGTGTAAAAAATACGCAAAAAATTTGTTTTTAAGGTTTGGTGACTTTATATTTGTGTATAAATTACGCAAAATGAAATATTTAAACCTAGATAAGAACTTCTCACCTTTTGGAAAATCAATTGATTTTGAAAGTTTTACTTTCAATGGAGGTGAGCCGCATATAAAAATATTAGAGGAGTTAACACTCGAAGATGAATTGACGATTACGATTCGAATTCGAAATTTTAATGAGATGGGAATGTTGTTAATTGCCACCGATGCCTTGCGAAGAATGGAGGTCGAAAAAGTTCATTTGGTTCTTCCATATTTTCCAGCGGCACGTCAAGATCGAGTGATGGTCGCAGGCGAATCGTTGAGTGTGAAAGTTTATACAGATATTATTAATGCACAAAATTATCAAAGTGTAACCATTTTAGATGCACATTCGGAAGTCACTCCAGCCTTGCTGAATCGAGTGAAAAACATCTCTAACCATAGTTTTGTAACAAAGTGTTTACAAGATGAAAATGATTATGTTTTGATTTCACCAGATGGAGGAGCTTTGAAAAAAATATATAAACTTGCTCAGTTTTTAAATGGAGTGCCAGTAGTTGAGTGTAGTAAAATGCGAGAGGTGAAAACTGGGAAATTAAGTGGTTTTAAAGTTTATGCGGATGATTTGGAAGGAAAAACTTGTGTCATTGTGGATGACATTTGTGATGGCGGCGGAACCTTTTTAGGACTGGCTCAAAAGCTAAAGGAGAAGAATTGTGGAAAGTTAATGTTGATAGTAACACATGGAATCTTTAGTAAAGGGTTGGAAACATTGACGGAGACTTTTGATAAAGTTTATTCAACTAATTCTTTTTCGGATTTTGAAAATACACTCAGGTTTAATCAAATTGAATTAGATAAAACTATTTTGATATAGAACAAGGATGCCGCGGATCGAACGAATGAATACGGATTCCCTCAACATACCGTAATCGTCAAATCCGCGATAACCCACAAAATCCGAGGCATCCGCGTTCCATCAAAAAAAATTAAAAAATGGACTTTTACCTAAAAAAAGAAAACACCTTCGAACGGCTACTCAAAGAATATAAAGCATACGATAGTTTAGTAGTCGCATTCGATTTTGACAATACGGTATATGATTTCCATCAAGTAGGATTAGAATTTATAGATGTAATTACATTGTTACAGGAATTAAAAAGGATTGGATGTTACTTGATTGTTTTTACAGCAAACGACGACGAGGGTTTTGTGAAAAAATATTGCAAGGAAAGAAAAATTCCATTTGATGCAATCAACGAAAATCCTCCTTTTTACAAATCTAAGTCACTTAAAATTTATTACAACATTTTACTCGACGACAGAACAGGACTTCGTGAAACTTACGATCATTTAGAAAAATTAATTCACCATTTAAACACCAACTCATGAATACTTTAAATTTAACAGACGGCTACAAAGTAGATCACCGAACGCAATATCCAAAAGGAACTGAACTAGTTTACTCCAATTGGACACCTCGAAAAAGTAAAATTGATGGAGTAGATAAAGTGGTGTTTTTCGGTTTGCAATACTTTATTAAAAAATATTTACAAGAGGAATTCGACAAGAATTTTTTCCAAAAACCAAAAGCAGAAGTACTCAAAAAGTACCGACGACGCATCAGCGCATATTTGGGGCCTGACGCAATTACTTACGAACACGTCGAAGCATTGCATGACTTAGGTTACATGCCTGTCGAAATAAAAGCTTTGCCAGAAGGAATGTTGGTACCCATGAGGATGCCGATGTTTACGATAAAAAATACCTTGCCTGATTTTTTTTGGGTAACGAATTTTTTAGAAACAATTTTATCATGTATCATTTGGATGCCTTGTACGAGTGCGACGATGAGTTTGCAATATCGAAAAATATTAGATCGCTACGCTGAGCAAACTGGAGGTGACAAAGCCTTCGTCGATTGGCAAGCACATGATTTTAGTTTTCGAGGAATGGCTGGATTGGAAGCAGCAATGATGAGTGGGGCAGGGCATTTGTTGAATTTTACGGGAACGGATACGATTCCTGCGATTGACTTTTTGGAGGATTATTATGGAGCTGATAGTGACAATGAATTAGTGGGTGGAAGTGTGCCTGCCACGGAACATTCTGTGATGTGCATGGGAATGGAGGCGACGGAAATTGATACTTTTAGAAGATTGATCAATGATGTTTATAAAACAGGAATTGTCAGTATCGTTTCTGATACTTGGGATTTCTGGAAAGTTATAACAGTATACTTACAAGAGTTGAAAAATGAGGTTTTAGCGCGTGATGGAAAAGTAGTGATTCGACCTGATAGTGGTGATCCGGTGAAAATAATTTGTGGAGATCCAAATGCAGCGGCTGGGACGCCCGAATTTAAAGGAGCGGTGGAATGTCTTTGGGAAACCTTCGGCGGAACGATGACGAGCAAAGGTTATAAAATGTTGGACGAACACATCGGTTTGATTTATGGAGACAGCATTACGCTGGAACGATGCGAAGCGATTTGTCGTCAATTGGAAGCGAAAGGCTTTGCCAGTACAAATGTGGTTTTTGGAATTGGCTCATACACTTATCAATATGTGACTCGCGATACTTTTGGCTTTGCCATGAAGGCAACTTATGGTGAAGTGAATGGCGAAGGTCGAGCGATTTTTAAAAATCCAAAAACGGATGATGGAACTAAAATTTCTGCCAAAGGATTGATTCGATTGGATGGAAATGAATTGGAAGTGACGACGATGACGGATGAGGTGACGATGGAAGAGGAGGCAGGTGGTTTGTTGGAAGTGGTGTATCGGGATGGGGAGATTTTAAAAGAAGTGAAATTGGAGGAGATTAGAAGTTTACTTCGAAGACAAACAGAGATGGAATTAGTAGAGGTTTAATTTTTGTAAAATTAGGAAAATGAAAATAGAATTAATAAAAGGTGACATTACAAAAATGCAAGCTGACGCCATCGTCAACGCGGCAAACACTTCTTGTTTTATCTTTAGTCGATTTTCCAACGATGTCAATTTATTCATGATAGGCTCTCTTTTGAGCACTAAAGTTAGTACGACTT
>CAYGRM010000383.1:0-6427 GCA_964352225.1 uncultured Saprospiraceae bacterium
GTTTATTGAGGAAAATAAAATTGAAAAAATTTTACCAGCAGGCATTCCAGAGCCTTCTTTTTGGAAAACACTTTTTGTCTCTGGTGGTCGAAAAGATAAAATTTCTAAAGGAGATATTGCTGGGTTATTTTTTAAGCAGGGAGGTTTGGAAAAAAACGAATTAGGTACAATTGAGCTCAAACAAGACTGCGCATTTGTAGCTGTTCCAGCTACAAAAGTGCATGAATTAGTAGATAAATTAAATAATGCGAAATTGAAAAAAAGAAAAATTCGCGTTTACGTAATTTAATTGTTATAATTTTATGGAAAATAATAAACTCGACGGAAAATTTAGAAAAAATATTAACATTGGGGATGTCGTAGAAATTATTCAAAAACATCATCAACAGTCAGGAGAACTCACCGAGGGTATCGTAAAGCGAATTTTGACCAATGCTCCGAAGCATCCACATGGAATAAAAGTAATGACTGAGTTGGGAGAAGTGGGTAGGGTGAAATTTGTGATTTTAGATTAAATAATTAATAACAAAACCTTTTTCCCTTTAAGGCTGTTTGGAGTTTAATATTTTATATAATAAAGCTAACATCAAGATCTTTTAATGGCAAAACTACCTAAAGAAAATCAATTCGTAGATCTTTCAGATTATGGAAGACCTGCTGCTAGGTTGATTGCTCGATTTTTTAAAAATACTTCCGTTACTCCTATCCATGTAACCATCCTTTTTATCATTTCAGGATTACTTGCGATTGTCTGTATTTTTTCTCATCAATATTTCGCTGCAGCCTTTTTTCTTGTTTTAAAATCAATTTTAGATGCTGCCGATGGAGAACTTGCCCGCATCAAAAATACGCCTTCTTATACTGGTCGATATTTTGATTCAGTAGCTGATATCATTTTGAATTTTCTTTTTTTATTGACCATTTGTATGGTTACAAATGGTTCATTAGTTTTTATGATGTTAGCTTTTGTGGGAGTTCAGTTACAGGGAACTTTGTACAATTATTATTATGTGATTCTTCGCAACAAGTTTGATGGAGACACCACTAGTCGAATATTTGAAACTGTAACTCCAAAGGCCTTGGAAGGGGAGAAGCAAAGCCACGTAAATATATTGTTTGGAATGTATAACTTCCTGTATAAGTTTTTTGATAAGACGATCTACTTGCTTGATAAAAAGGCAACTAAAGGAAGCTATTTTCCCAAATGGTTTATGACATTAGTTTCTTCATTTGGATTAGGTTTCCAATTATTAATTATGGCGACATTGCTTATATTTAATCTAGACTATTTAGTCATTCCATTCTTCCTAATCTATACTTTATTGATCCCAATCTTTATTATTCTTCGTCGATCTTTGGGGAAAAATAAATGAGATTTTCGAAATTAAAGCTTTAGAAGCTGTAAAATAATCAAATTTTTATACCCTATTTTCATCCCTAAATTTATTTTGATAGTGTAGTATTAAAATAAAATGTTAATTTTAATAAAACATGACAAAACAAAACGAAAAAGAAACAAAACCAAAATTGGAATTTTAAAAAATTATTATCCCTTCTTGATTAGATTCTTTTTCTTCAAAAACAATATTTCCTACTTGCTTTCACCTAGTGAATGACCTCTTTCAAATTATTAGATCGTATTAGTATTTAATGTTTTAACTTTTCTGAATGTTCATCTAACCGGAAGCATTCAGATCTCTTTTATGCCTGATTGGATTCTGTAATTGATTTATAAAATTTACTACTTTCAATATTCCCTACGGGGAAATTTTTTAATTAAAACTCTATTTGTATGAAAAGTACTTTAACTACACTATTGTTTCTATTTTTTGCTTTGCCTATGATGGTAAATGCTCAAACTGTTTCAGGGACGGTAACTGATGCCCAAGGGCCAATTATTGGCGGTACGGTTGCCGTGAGTCCAGTTGGAACTGGAACCACAACAGACATTGATGGAACATATTCTATCGACCTTCCTCCTGGGGCTTATACCTTGACTATAAGTTACACCGGGTACGATGCTCAGACCAAAGAGATTACACTTACTGCTGGTCAAAATTTAGTATTAGACGTAGTCCTCGTGGAAGGATCTACTACATTAACAGATGTGGTGATTGTTGGGTCGAGAACTGCTCCTCGTTCCTCTACGACTAGCCCTCTTCCTGTTGATGTTTTTAGAGCTAAAGATTTAGTATCGACTGGTCAAACAACTTTCGATAAAGCTCTTCAATACCGGGTACCTTCTTTTAATACGGTACAAACTCCTGTCAATGATGCAACTGCATTATTGGATCCTTACGAAATCAGAAATATGGGGCCTTCTCGTACTTTGATTTTGATCAATGGAAAAAGAAAAAACATGAGTGCATTATTGTACACCCAAACTTCTCCAGGACGTGGTGAAACAGGTGCTGATATTTCAGGTATTCCAACCAATGCGATTAAGCGAATTGAGATATTGAGGGATGGTGCATCTGCTCAATATGGTTCTGATGCTATTGCCGGAGTAATGAATATCATTATGAAAGACGATGCTGAAAATGGAAGTTTGACACTTAATACTGGAATTACTTCTGAAGGTGATGGTGAAAATTATGGAATCGTTTTGAACAATGGTTCTAAAATTGGCAAAACTGGATTCGTAAATTATACCATGGATTTGTCAAAAACGGAATTGTCCAATCGTCCAGGTACGGTGGATGCAGCTGGAGAAGCTGGAGATTTTGGTGCTGACATTGCTGATGTCCAAGCATTTTTGAACAAATATCCTGATGCTGGAAATATCAATGGTTCACCTGAAACAACGGCTGCTAAATTTGCAGTTAATGCAGGTGTTGATATTTCTGAAAATACGCAGTTGTATGGTAACGCTGCATATGTATACAAAAAAGTAAATAGTTTCGCTAACTACAGAACTCCATATTGGAGAACCTTAGATGACTTCCCATACCTTGCGGATTTCTTCCCTAATGGAGATAATGGCGAGTATATAGGTTACGTTCCAACTTTTGATGGAGACTTAAATGATTACAATGCAACTATTGGTTTTCAAAACAAAAAGAATGGTTGGATTACAGATGTAAGTTTCACAACTGGTGGGAATGAGCAAACCTATATTATCAGAAATTCTCACAATAGAAATGGTACATTAAACCCTGATAGTACATTTAAGTATAGAGAAAACTCTCCACTTATTTTTGATCCAGGAGGTACAAGATTTGTTCACCAAGTAGGAAATATTGATATCACCAAAAGAGTATCTGATAAGTTTGGATTTGCTTTTGGTTCTGAGTTCCGTAGTGAAACATTCACAATTATTGAAGGACAATTATCTTCCTATGAAGATGGTGGACCAGATTCATTTGCTGGAAACGATCCTAGAAATTCTGGTAAATTTAACCGTTATAACTTCGGTGGATACCTAGATGGTGCCTTCGATTTGACGGATGATTTTTTAATTAATGGAACGGTACGTTTAGAAAACTATAGTGATTTTGGAAATGCATTTGTCTGGAAAGTTAGTTCTAGATACAAATTCAATGAAGACAAAATTACCTTGAGAGCATCTGCTTCTACTGGTTTCAAAGCACCATCGCTTCACCAAATCTATACTCAAAAAGCTCAATACAGCTTTATTCCTGGACAAGGAATTCAAGTAGGTGGGTTGGTAAGTAATGTATCGAGAGAAGCTCGATTATTAGGGTTGCCTTCATTGGAACCTGAAAAATCAACCAACATTACTGTTGGTGTTGGTTTGAGATTGACTCCTCAATTTTCATTAACATTAGATTATTATAACATTGCAGTTACGGATAGAATTATTTTGAGTTCTGAAATTGGAGGAACTGCTTCAGGTACTACTCCATTGGATGCAATCCTTTCTGACAATAATTTATCTGATTTAAGTTTCTTTGTAAATGCAATGGATACTCGTACTTCTGGTATTGATTTCGTTGCAAGCTACCGAGGTGTAGCGGTAGGTTCTGGAGAAATGAATTTTAACTTTTCAGGGAATATCACTTTACAAAATGAAAGAGAAGGTGATGTGAAAAATCCAGATATCGTCAACCAAGCCAATGAAGGGCTTCCTATTGAGGATCAACAAAGTGTTTCCAATGCAACTCAGGAAGCATTGTTCTTTACTTCTCGACCAATGTTCAAAATGATTTTTGGGATCGAGTATAATGTAGGAAAATTTGGATTGACTTTGAATAACACAGTATTCGGTCCTACTAAATTCAAGCAGCAAGGAATGGATGCAGATCTTTACACAGAGTTTGAGACTAAAGTAGTTACTGACTTAGGTATTTCTTATCAAGCATCTGATAAAGTGACAGTTTCATTAAATGTAAATAACTTGTTGAATGTATTACCAGAATGGTCATTCAAAGCTGAAAATGCAGCAGGTGAGGCTTTATTAAAAGATGAAGCTTTCTTGATGAATCAATCTAATTTGATTACTTTCAACCAACGTTATTCTCAAATGACCTACGATGGTTATCACTTTAGCCAATTAGGAACTATCCTAAATGCTTCAGTAAATGTTCAATTTTAAAAAGTAGACTTTTAAAATAAAAAGAAGAGGTTACTCATTGATTTGGGTAGCCTCTTTTTTCTAATTGCTATTTGAAACTCTAGTTTAAAGCAAGATTATATTAAAATAATCCGGTGATATTTCCATTTTTATCAATGTCAATTAATTCGGAAGAAGGCGTTGCAGGAAGTCCTGGCATTCTCATCATATCTCCAGTAATTGGAACCAAGAAATTTGCACCAGCAGCAATTTCAATTTCACGAACTGTCACGACAAAATCTTTTGGGCGGCCCAATAATTTTGGATTATCAGAAAGTGATTTTTGAGTCTTAGCGATACAAATAGGTAGTTTTTCCAAACCAAGTGTTTTGATTTTTCTCAAATCTGCTTTTGCTTTTGAGGTATATTCAACTCCCTTAGCACCATAGATCTTAGTGGCTACTGTTTCAATTTTTTCCTCTACGCTTGAATTCCAATCATAAATTGGTTTGAATTTCTTCGTAGTGTTGTCAACAACATCAGCTACCTCTTTTGCCAAATCAACTGCACCATTTCCTCCTTCTCCCCAAACATTACAAACGACAGCTTTGACTCCAACTCATTCCCATTTATCAATGACTATTTGAATTTCACCCTCGGTATCAGTTGTAAATCGATTGATCGCAACGACTGGCTGAATTCCAAATTGAAAAACATTTTCAATATGTTTTTCTAAATTTTCCAAACCACCTTTTACTGCTTTTTGATTCGAGCGATTAAGAGATTTGAGATCTGCACCACCATGATATTTTAAGGCACGAATGGTGGCCACAAGTACGATTGCTTTGGGCGAAAGCCCCGCACTTACACATTTAATGTCGAGAAACTTTTCAGCACCAAGATCACATCCAAATCCCGCTTCAGTAACAACATAGTCAGATAGAGACATCCCCATTCTAGTTGCAATGACCGTATTGGTTCCTTGGGCAATATTAGCAAAAGGTCCACCATGGATAATCGCCGGATTTCCTTCGATCGTTTGTACTAAATTCGGTTTGATCGCATCTTTAAGCAAAGCAGTCATCGCTCCCTGAGCATTTAAATCTTTGGCATAAATAGGTTTTTTGTCAAAAGTAAAACCAATGAATATTTTTCCTAATCGATTTTTTAAATCTACTAAGTCATCGGACAAACAAAGTATTGCCATAATCTCAGAAGCAGCAGTAATATCAAATCCAGTTTCTCTAGGAACTCCTGAACCTGTTCCACCCAATCCTATCACCACATCTCTCAAGGCTCGATCATTCATATCCATCACCCGCTTCCAAAGAATAGTTCTAGGATCTATATTTAGAGATCTAGTTTTACTTTGAATATTATTATCAATAAGTGCGGCTAATAAATTATGTGCTTTTTCAACTGCTGAGAAGTCTCCGGTGAAATGTAAATTAATATCTTCCATTGGGAGGACTTGCGACCAACCACCTCCAGTTGCACCTCCTTTTATTCCAAAAACTGGACCTAGTGAAGGTTCTCTCAAAACGACCGTTGTCTTTTTTCCAATCTTATTCATTCCTTGAGTCAATCCGATGGACATAGTCGTTTTTCCCTCACCAGCAGGAGTAGGAGAAATAGCGGTGACTAAAATTAGCTTGGATTTATTGACATTAGATTTTTTGATCAGGGAGAGTGGAAGCTTGGCCTTATATTTACCGTAAAGTTCTAAATCGCTTTCTTTTATATTTAATTTTATAGCAATTTGTTGGATAGGTTTCAGCTTAATTGTTCGGGCAATTTCGATATCTGATTTCATTAAAGTTGGTTTTATTTAGAAATTTAATTAAATGGTTAAAACAATGAACTAATGTAAAATTATTTTCTTGAACCACAAAGGCAAAGATTATTCTTCCTAAG
>CAYGRM010000384.1:0-6401 GCA_964352225.1 uncultured Saprospiraceae bacterium
GGTAGGAGATGAGGTAGCTATTTGGGCAGAAAATAGAAATAAAGAAATTGAATCTCTAAAGGCCATGGAAACTTATCGTAGAAATTTTTTAGGAGATATTTCTCATGAGCTTAAAACCCCGATTTTTAATATTCAAGGATATATTCATACCCTATTGGAAGGAGGTCTCTATGATGAAAAAATTAATAAAACTTTTTTGAGGAGAGCAGCGAACAATGTGGAAAGATTACATTTCATTGTCGAAGATTTAGAGGAAATATCAAGATTAGAAACGGGAGAAATGAAATTAGATATTCAACCTTTTGGAATTAGAAAATTATCAGAGGAGGTCATTGAAGATTTGGAAATGACCGCTGAGGAAATGAATATTTCTTTAATGTTTAAAGTAGGTGCTGATCAAGACTTCATTGTGAAAGCTGATCGAGAAAAAATTAGAAGAGTACTCATGAACCTAGTGGTGAACTCCATCAAATATGGAAAAAAGAATGGACAAACCAAAATCGGTTTTTACGATATGGATAGTTACGTTTTAGTAGAAATAGCTGATAATGGAATCGGGATTGAAGAGCAATATTTGAAGCGGGTTTTTGAAAGATTTTTTAGAGCAGATAAAAGTAGGTCAAGAAAACAAGGAGGTTCTGGACTTGGTTTATCCATTGTAAAACACATTATTGAAGCACATAATCAAACCATTAATCTAAGGAGTACATTTGGAGTAGGATCTACTTTTGGCTTCACTTTAGAAAAGGCCTAAACAATAAAAAAGCCCTGAATTTTCAAAGAGAAAATTCAGGGCTTTTTTGTGTTGAAAAGGAGGTCTAAGGATTAGATTTTGAAACTTCTTTATCATTTAATTCATCACTCTCAATATCTGCTAAAACAGGTTTTACCTGATATTGGATCAAATTTAACTGATTTACAATTTCATCTCTTACCTCATTAAATTTAGGAACATCTCCTTCAGGCATTGGCTCTGGTGGAGGAAAGTTTAAACTTCTATGGTTTACTTGTCTTCCATTTTTCCAAAATCTAAAACAAACATGAGGACCAGTTGCTAACCCTGTCGATCCTACATAACCAATAACTTGTCCTTGCTTTACATGAACTCCAGAGGAGATTCCTTTGGCAAATTTTTGCATGTGCAAATATTGAGTTTGGTAGATTTTGTCATGCTTGATTTTTACAAAATTTCCATTTCCTCTTGTTCTACCTGCTTTGGTAACTACTCCATTGGCAACGGCCAAAATCGGGGTACCATAAGGAGCTGCATAATCAGTTCCAAGATGTGCTTTTCTTCTTTTCAAGACTGGATGAAATCTATTCATATTGAAACCAGAAGAAATTCGAGAATATTTAACTGGTGATTTCAAGAAGTTCTTTTTCATTGGTCGAGCTTCCAAATCGTAGTAACCACTATGTTGGTCATTTTCAAAATAAATTCCGTGATATTCGTTATCATAGTTTTTATAATAAGCACCTAAAATATCACCTACGCCGACAACTTTTCCATCAATAGATTTTGATTCATAAATGACCTTAAAGCGGTCTCCATTTTGAACGTGATGGAAATCTATGGACCAACCGAAAACATCTTCTAATCGGGAAGCTAAGTCGTAACTTAAATCATTATCAACCATAGTTTGCCACAAAGAAGATTCGATAATTCCTGAGGAAGATTTGATTTCAGTTGTGATTTCTCTTTCAAAAACTTGAGCTGTTCCTTTTTCAATATCATAAACTACATAGCTATACACATCTGGTTCGTAGATAAAATATTGAGCTGGACTTGAAGCATCTTTTGATAAAATCATATAATTCTTTCCAGCTCTGAGCTTGGTAACTGAAAATACATCTTCCGTATTTCTAGCCAAGGCATCAATCTTTTCATAAACCACATGATGCTCATCTAAAATTTCAGATAAGAATTGGTTTGGTTTAATTTCATTATTTGATACATAAAAGGTGTCCAAAATAAATCCGTACTTCATTTCAGGTTTAAATACTGGAAAGTAGGATAATTGGTCTCCACCATTTGAACTAGAAGCTAGTTTTTCGGGAGAATTGGGAAAAGAAAAAAGGAGGTACGATGCGAAGGCAAAAGTTGCTAAAAATATACTGCTACCTGCTAATAATGTCTTTTTATTGGTTTGTTTCCTGATCGATTTTAATCGACCTTCCGACTGATTTTGCTCCAATTTTTTAAGGTTTAAATTATATTAATTTATGTCTCTCTATTCTTAAAGTCGCCAAATATAAAACTCTTGATCAGTATGACATAATTTTAAGAAAACTTTAATATATAATTATGAGATTATATTTATCGTGATTAAATGATATTTTTGCAAAAGGTGAACCAATTTTGTTAAAATATCAACATTCAATTGAAAATCAAGTAAAAAAACTTAAAATACTGACTATCAGTCACTTAAATAAAACAATTATGAAACATAGCATGTATAAATTAGCCATTTTTTTCCTTTTATCCTTCATCATGTTTAGCTGCACTAAAATTCCTACAATTCAAAAAGGAGGAGAAGTACAAAAGATACAAGATTCAAAGGTAATCTTGCAAAATGGACAAAATTTGAGCATGGTCAAAGAGGATTCCAAGGATATAACCACCATCGTTTTAGTTCGTCATGCGGAGAAAATGAAGGATCAAGAAGATCCAAATTTGACAGAGGAGGGAAATTCAAGAGCTGAAAAACTAAAAGAAATCCTTAGTACTTTTTCTTTAAATCAAATATACTCTACGGACTATAATCGAACTCAACAAACTGCCAAACCTACTTCCAATGCTCAGGAGATCGAAATTACTAGTTATAATCCTAGAGCAATTAATGATTTTGGAAATATGTTGTTGCAAACCCAAAAAGGCGAAAATATATTAGTGGTAGGACATTCAAATACAACCCCACAATTGTTGAACTTTTTTATGAAAGAAACAGTTGTGGAATCAATCTCTGAATCAGATTATGGAAATCTTTACATTGTAAATATTGATGATCAAGGAAATGCAAAAGCATTGTTATTGAAATTTTGATGGACGCTAGATACTAACTTTATGAAAAATCTAACAACTCTTTTTTACTTTATTTTTTTCTTCTCAGTTCAAGATTTGAAAGCGCAACCTAGTCAGTTTTTCCCAACTGAAAAAGCATCTTGGGAAAATGCTTTTATAGGCATAGCAGGTGTTCCATTTCCAGATTACCAAGTATTATGTGGAGATACTTTAATTGAAAATAAAAATTATTCAAAGCTCTATACCATTTTTTTAGATACAGCAGGTGTAGAAACCATGAGACAATATCTGGGAGGGACTCGAATGGAGACAGACCTAGTTTTTTATCTTGAAAATAATTCCTCTGTAGAATATTTATTGTATGATTTCTCCTTGGAGACAGGACAGTCAATAACTGTACAAACTAGTTTTGGTAACCAAGCAACTTTAACGGTTTTATCTAATGAGTTAATTGATACACCCGATGGAGTTACTCGTCGAGTGATAAATTTTGACCATGAATCTTGGATTGAAGGAATTGGAAGTACAAGAGGATTAATCACTAGAGGACTTCCAAATATCCCAGATTATGATCCTTATTTAGATTGTTTTAAATCCTTTGGTGAATTAGGTTACAGTAATCCGCTAACTCAACCAGCATGCCTTTTTACTTTTGATGATTTATGTGGATCAACTTCCACTTACAATATTTCGAACCAAGAAGAAGTCAATTTTAAAGTCTATCCAAATCCATTTTTTGCAGAAACTACGATTGAAATTCTTCAATTGAATCAGCTAGAATCGCCAATAATAACGATTTATAATTTGCAAGGTCAAATTGTTGAAAAAATTGTTGGAATAAATAGAGAAAAGTTAATTTTTTCACGTAAAAACCTAAATGCAGGAGTTTATGTTTTTGAATTAAGCGATGGGAAAACTACTTTTGCACTTCGAAAAAAAATATTGATCGTTGAACGTTAGTCGTTCAGCTTTTTACGATCCAATCAATTCGTAAAACGCTCTTCGTCCAACGCAAAACGGCTAACGTAAAACGTTTAAAAAAAATGTCAATTTCAACCCAGTACAACGCAGCAGATACAGAGAGCAAATGGTATCAACATTGGATGGAAAAAAATTATTTCCATTCTACTCCTGATGATCGAGAATCATTTAGTATAGTCATTCCTCCACCAAATGTTACGGGTGTCTTGCACATGGGGCATATGTTAAATAATACCATTCAAGATGCGCTGATTCGTAAAGCTAGATTAGAAGGGAAAAATGCTTGTTGGGTGCCAGGAACCGATCATGCTTCCATTGCTACGGAGGCTAAAGTGGTAAAATTATTAAGAGAAAAAGGCATTAAAAAATCTGACATTTCAAGAGAAGAATTTTTGAAATATGCTTTTGAATGGAAAGATAAATATGGTGGAATTATTCTCGATCAACTCAAAAAGTTAGGTGCTTCTTGCGACTGGGAACGAACTCGATTCACCATGGAAGATAAATTATCGGCTGCGGTAATCAAGGTTTTTGTGGATTTACATAAAAAAGGAAAAATCTACCGAGGCAAAAGAATGACCAATTGGGATCCTTCTGCTCAGACGGTTTTATCTAATGAAGAAGTAATTCATGCAGAGGAAAATTCCCATTTGCATTACGTTCGTTATCAGATAGAAGGTACTGAAGATGAGTGGATCACCATTGCTACAACTCGACCTGAAACGATCCTCGGTGATTCTGCTATCGCAGTTAACCCTAAGGATAAAAAATATGCTCACCTAAAAGGAAAACGAGCTTTAGTTCCGCTGATTAATCGTTCAATCCCAATCATTTTTGATCGGTATGTTGAGACTGATTTTGGAACCGGTGCGCTTAAAGTTACGCCTGCTCATGATATGAATGATTATGAAATTGGGCAACGTCATGAGTTGGAGGTTATCGATGTTTTCAATGATGATGGAACGATGAGCGAGGCAGCTCAACTGTATATTGGTAAAGATAGATTTAAAGCCAAAAAACTAATCCTTAAGGATTTAGAAGCTTCGGGTAATTTAGTAAAAATAGAGCCTTACCAAAATAAAGTAGGTCGATCAGAAAGAACCAATGCGGTGGTGGAACCACGGTTGACTTTACAATGGTTCTTGGATATGAAAGAATTATCTAAGACTGCTTTGGATGCGGTAAAAGAGGGCGAAGTTAAATTCTACCCAGATCATTTTATCAATATGTATCGAAATTGGTTGGAAGAAGATAAAGTACGTGATTGGTGTATCAGTCGTCAATTATGGTGGGGACAACGAATTCCAGCTTACTATTATGAAGATCATTTTTTCGTAGCAGAAACGGCTGAAGAAGCTTTGGCTCAAGCAAAAGCAAAAACTGGAAATGATGCTTTGACGATTGCAGATTTGCAACAAGATGAAGATGTTATGGATACTTGGTTCAGCTCTTGGCTATGGCCGATAAGTGTTTTTGATGGATTTGAAAACCAAGAAGAGTTGAAATATTATTATCCAACCAATGTATTGGTGACCGGTTGGGATATTATGTATTTATGGGTAGCTCGAATGATTATGGCAGGGTATGAGTGGTCAGAAGATTTGTTGGGAAAAGAGTTTATTGAGAAGAATGGAAGACAACCTTTTAACGATGTTTACTTTACAGGAATGGTTCGAGATGCTCAACGCAGAAAGATGAGTAAGTCATTAGGAAACTCTCCTGATGCCCTAAATTTGATTGATAAATATGGAGCAGACGGGGTTCGATTTGGGATGTTGTCAAGTGGATCAGCTGGCAATGATATTGTTTTTGATGCACCTATTGATAGCAAGACTAAGCAAGCAGTTGATGAAAGTAAACTATGTGAGCAAGGTTCAGGATTTTGTAATAAAATTTGGAATGCCATGCGAATGCTTAAATTGTTGGATAAGGTTGATACCCCAACTTATGCTGCCGCTAAAACCATCAATCCATTAGCACAAGCTTGGATGGAAAATAAGTTGAATCAACTATTGGAAACGCTGGAAGCTAGTTATAAAGATTACAAGTTGGGAGATGCGATGATGAACTTGTACAATTTCATTTGGAATGATTTCTTTTCGGAGTATTTAGAAATGATCAAACCGCCTTACGGAGAACCCATTGATCAAGCAACTTATGAAACTGCAATTGGATTTTTTGAAAAACTAATGACGGTTTTACATCCATTTATGCCTTTCATAACTGAAGAGATTTGGCATTATTTGAGAGATCGCAAGGATGGAGAAGATTGCGTAATGAGTGCGCTTCAAAGCAGTTCGGTTAGCTATCGTATTGCTATTGGGGCACAGAGAGGAAGGAAGGTTTTTACGTTACAGACGTTGTCTGCGATGGTTGAGTCGCTTGATACACATGGACA
>CAYGRM010000385.1:0-6381 GCA_964352225.1 uncultured Saprospiraceae bacterium
AAACTGCCATTTGGAACCTTTTGCAAGAACTTCATCACCCCCTTCCCTTTTAAAAGCCATTATACATTATGCTATTTCTGGGTTCATTTAATTCATGATAAAAAGCATGATATCCCTATCATGGCAAGAAATTGATTATATATCTCTTCTAAATGGTATCAGAATGCTCAAGGTTTAAGTATCTCAAAAAAGATTGGTAGATAGAAGTTTTACTATATTTCTTTTTTTCGCGCAACTTTTTTTTACATTTTTATTAGCAGGTCCTTATGCTGCTAAGTCTTAAAAATGAAATTTAAAAAGTCATCCCTTTTTAAGACTTTTAGTCTTTAACTATTTAATCTTTCTTTGTGCCCACTTTTTTTTGTTCTAAAAATGAACTTATAAAGTTATATTAGATAAAGCTTTCCGCTCGAAATGAGTACTAATTTAGGGATGTTTAAAAGGGTACATGTTTAGGGAATGTTTCACCTTAAAAGAGTACTATTTTAGGGTGCATGAAAAGTATTAGGAGTACTTAGTAGGGGAATAACGTGTACTAGTTTAGGGGTGTAATGTGTAAAAATAAATTTGCAAAGTACACATATAGGATTTACATTTGTCAAAAATGCATCATCCTATACTATGAATAATCTGGTAGCCAGAATAGAAAACGAATTTCTCCTCAACGCAAGGTATCAACTTTCTGCCAAAGAACAGAAGGTTATCCTCTATCTGATCTCCCTCGTCAATCCATTACTTCAGTCTGATTTTCATGTTCAAATAGTAAAAATTAAGGATTTGGAAAAGATTCTTCGTGCGGATGCTAAGAAGTGGGGTGGCTTATATAAGGAGATGATTGCCTTTCAAGACAATATTAAAAAGAAGGGGATCACTTTTGATTCAGAGGTAAAGATAAGTGGGAAGATTTTACCAGGTTATGTTAGTTGGTTTCAGTCTATTACACCTATCAAGGATGAATTGGGTCATACTTCGTTGAAGTTTAAATTCTCGGAAGATTTGAAACCATTCTTGATTGACCTGAATCAGTATGCTCGGATTAATTTGTTAGAGACGCTGAAAATGAAATCAGGTTTTTCGATTCGATTGTTCCAAGTCATGCGGGCACATCGGAACAAAATGGCGACGTATCAAAAAATAAGTGAACTACGATATGAATTAGATGCACTAAAACAACTTTTGGGAATTGTAGGGAAATATGATGATTTCCGAAATTTTAAAAAGAAAGTTTTGCTAGTTGTCGAAAGAGAAATTAATCAATACACTTCCATCGAGATTAAAGAAACGGAATTGATGAAAACGGGAAGAAAGGTAACGGGAGTGAAATTTATATTTGTTGACAATAAAAAACCAGTCGTCAATTCATTCCCATCCATTCCAGAATTATCTCGAGCTCAGATCATTGCTTTTAATACTTTGTCTGATTTTGGGGTTGCTCCTGCAATAGCTATTAATAAGTTATTACCCAAAGTGACGGAATCGGAATTTTTAGGATTTGAAGATTGGTATTTCGAAGAGGCACTCAAGATTTTTAATATCAAAACCAATCAGAAGACAAAAGAAGCTAAAGCAGGAACTTTTGTAAAATGGTTTTTGGATGACTTTAGAAATGATAACTTTTCTTTGATTCTTGAAAATGTACAACATAGAAAGAAGGCGATGCAAAAAGAAAATCCGGAAGCTTGGGAAAATAGACTAAAAGCTAGAGATCTTTCAGATGAGGAATTTATTCAGCAACTTGAAAGGTAATATTGGCAGTAAAACACTTTTTCACTTTAATACTTAATTACTTTTTTACTTTTATCAATTAAAAACACATGAAAATAGGAATAACCAACTTAAAAGGTGGTGTAGGTAAAACTACGGTTTCTCAAAACCTAGCAGTTTGCTTGGCTCATATGAAATATAAAGTTTGCCTAGTAGATACAGATACCAACCAAAATTGTATCTCATGGGTAGCTGCAAGAGATACTAAGTATCCTGAGATTTTGACCGTTGGTGTTACAGAATCCAAAGCTTTGACACAAGCTGTTAATCGATTGGATCAAGAAAATGACTTTGTGATTATAGATGGTACACCTAACTTATCAGAAATGACTACGAGGATTATGTTGGATTCTGATTTGTTGATCATTCCAATTTTGGCAAGTGCTCATGATATTCGCGCAATTAATCAATTCATAGACCGCTATAATCAAGCATTGGAATTTAGACCAGAAATCCCAGCGTATTTTTTACTGAACAGATATGATGATGCTTTAAATGTTCATAAAAGTATCAAAACACTAATTCAAGAACTTGGAATTCCATTGTTGGAAGCTAGTTTTAAAGAAAGAGTAGCTTATATCGAAAGTGCCATTGATGGAAAAGGTGTTTTTGAGCATTCCGATGCAAAAGCAAAAGAAGAAGTTACTCAATTTGTAAACGAAATAATCTCTATCGCAAATGGCTAAGAAAAAATTTAATATTGGTAATTTAAGTACTCCATCTTCTTCTCCATCATCCAATGAAAAAAGTAAATTGACTGATGAAGCGGTGGCTAAAATTCATGGCGGTGTTTCGGCAGAACCTGCTAAAAAAATGGGTCGACCCCGAAGAGAGGAAGCCGTAACTCGGTTGACGGTAGATTTACCAAAACCAATTCATAAAAAATTAAAGATGCTTGCCACAGAGGAAGAAATTAGTCTTCGTCAGTTGGTAATTGATATTTTGATGAAAGAAGTAGAAAAGTAAAAAAGTATTTAAGTAAAAAAGTAATAAAATACAAGCCACTCCCCTATTTTACCCACCTAAATTAAGCGATTTTAAGAGTTTTTTTGCCTTAAACGAGCATTTGTTCGTTTGGATGAAAAAAAATTCAAGGAAGGCCTCTTAAAATCGAAAATTAAGCATTCACGAATCCACTTCGACATCAGTCAAGGGTAACAATAGATAAAATTACTTAACAGAACCATTTTTATGTCAATAGCTAAATTTAAGTGGTGTAAAAAAGTAATTAAGTAAAAAAGTAATTAAGTATTAAAGTAGAAAAAGGTTATCACAAATGAAATTATCCTATTCGAACTGATGCATCTTAGTGGAAAGAAAAATTTTCGAATAATCTAGAATAGGATAATAGGATATGGCTCAGCATGAATTTTATAACGAGGCAAAAGCCTTAGAAGTAAAGTGAAGTAAAGTTGTTGTAGAAAATTTGTCCAAATCAAGGATCAAGCAATTATCAAACTGATGCACAAATGTAGATTGCGAGTTTCGGAGTTTGTCAATTGCAATTGAAGCATTTTAATTTTCAAAAAGGGAAACATGGAATCAGAATCGTGGAAAGTTTGAAAAAAGGAAATTCAGAATTGGTAGAGAAATTTAGGAAAGAAGGTAATATCTCCACCTCAAAAACCTCCAGTATTGAGTTTACCACAGCCATGAAAGAAATAGATATGGCAGTTCCTTTACTGGTTGCCTTATTAAGTTTGATGGTCTTATTGATATGTGGGTGGAGAGTTTGATGATGGCTCAGGAACCTTTTATGCTTGTGCGTTATGAGCAAGGAGTTTATTCAATAATGTAAAACGAGAACCTATATAAAAGCAATTAAGTAAAAAAGTATTAAAGTAAAAAAGTACTTAATTTAGGTATTCTGCACATTTGCTACCTTGAGTTCTTTGTATATGACTATCAAATTGAGATTAATGATGGTAATACTGATTGAGCAGATTTAAACAGATTAATGCAAATACACAAATCAGTATCTTTTAGTATCATGGAGAAATCCATGTTTATCCGCCCAAATCTGCTCAATCTGCGTTCCTGTCAAAATCACTATCAGAATTTTCAATCCCAAAAGGAGTATATCTTCAAATCAATGGATAGTTAAATAAAATATACAATATCATCTATCCAAGTTTAATGTGTACCTAAAACACATAACCCCTAGAAAGGTACACGTATCTAATCCTTGAAGGCAATATCCTAAAGTTAAAAAGCAATAAAGTAAAGAAGTATTAAAGTAGATAAATGATTCCTATTCGTCCGCCCCTAAAAAGGTACACATTTAAGAAAGAAGAACATATTAAGCAGGAGTAGCTCTATCAGTTAAGATTAATTATGATGGGTTTTAAAGTATCCTAATTCCGATTCCCCTAAATAGGTACACATTAGTACATTTAAATATAATATTTAGTAGGGCTTAACACGAAGTAAAAAAGTATTAAAGTAAAAAAGTATTTTTTTTGGAGCTTGCTTGAGTATTTTACTCCAACTTTATAGTAGGAAAAGGCTTGTTTGAGATTCATTCCAATGAAAAAGAGCAATTAAAGGGGAATGTTTCATATGTGTACCTAAAACACAGTCAATTTTCTAAGACAAATTTTATGATGGTTATTTCGGTCTCTTTATTTTATTTCATTTCATAAAAAACGGAAAAGCTAGCTTTGAATATTATTATTCATGATACAGTTTTTTAGTCGCTCCCTGATTAAGTACACATATGACCTAAGCTAGCTTTTAACTCGATTTCAAATGATAAAAAGCAATAAAGTAAAGAAGTATTAAAGTGAAAAAGTAATTATTGATTTGGGACTCCCTAAAAAGGTACACAAATGGATTACTCACTATCTAATATAGTAATAGGTTAAAAGGTATGATTAATTTCATTCCCTAAATAGGTACACGGAAGCTATCATAATGTTATGGATTAGTTGAGTTAGAATTTGATTAAGTAAAAAAGTATTAAAGTAAAAAAATAAAATTCAAGAGGGACATTTTAAGCAAGTACATATAATGTAGTACAGAGAAATTGATTTAGGCCGAATTTATTTAATCCCTAGATAGGTACACATATAGAGTTCAAATACATTTTAAATGATCTATTAGGCTAAGAAATATCCACGTTTTTAAATTTTTTCGAGGAAGGAGAAAAAAATACTTGCCATCTCATTTCTAATCCCATCAAATTTGATGGGATTAGAAATGAGACATTGAAACTAAACAACAATTGACAGAATGATTGATTGCCGAAGTAAAAAAAGTATTAAAGTAAAAAAGTAAAATTGTAAGTCAACATCAGTAGAGTTGTTTAACCAGGGATTATTAAACCATGTCCAATTCAAAAAAGGAATTATTTTCTTTAGTTTTACGATACTAAAAAATAAAATAATCAAAGCACAATCATGGCAAAGAAAAAGATTGAGGTACAAGGAATCGACGTAAGAATCAGAGAGGACAATGATTACATCTGCATTACTGATATTGCAAGGAAAGTAGACGAACGGACCGATATAGTATTATCCAACTGGCTGAGAAATGCTAGCACGTTGGATTTTCTTTTTGAATGGGAATCTATGCACAATAGTGAATTTTTTAATCCCATCAAATTTGATGGGATTAGAAAAGAGGCAGGAAAAGTTGGTTTTGTAATGACAACTAAGAAATGGATTGAGAATACAGGAGCAATAGGTATAGAATCTAAAGCAGGAAGATATGGTGGTACTTATGCTCATCGAGATATTGCTTATGAATTTTGTACAGCAGTAAGCGCCAGTTTTAAGTTAAACCTTATTAAAGGATTTGATACTTTATTAAAAGAGAAGTATCAACAACTTGGAGAACCTTATGAAATCACTCGATTGATGACTAAAGGTACTTTCCCGTTATTAACTGATGGAATTAGAGTATCCATGCCTGACAATATTATAGGTACAAAAAAGGAGGGAAGTGTCTTTGCTAGCGAAATGGATATGATTAATGTTGTTCTTTTCGGAATGACGGCTCAACAATGGAAAGCCGAGAACCCTAAAAGTAAGATCGGAGAAAATATGAGAGATTATGCTTCTGCTACGGAATTATTAATCTTGACTGCTTTACAAGCGCTTAATGATAGGCTTTTAAGGTGGGGATGCGATAAGCAGCAACGCTTTGATTTACTCAAAGAAGCAGCTGACGATTGGAGGAGTATCTTAAACAAAAGTACAGCTATACAAGAATTGACTAAGCGGATAGATGATCAGAAAAACATTAAAAAGTAAAAAAGCATTAAAGTAAAAAAGTATTTTTGTGTTATGTATATATTTTTTTCAGAATCAGAATGTTGGAAATCTCAAGACTTAGGTCAATTAAAAATCTTTGTAAAAGTTTTGTTTCATATAAATACTAACTGGATGGAATTAGTGGTAGGGGAGAAGCTGACTTTTTCTGAGTGTGGAGATTACAGTTTGGAATATGCTCCAAGTTATTATGAAAGCCTTAAAAAGATTCCTATGATCTGGGAAGATGTTTTTGAAAAAAATATGGAAGAAAGCCAAGAGGAATTTAATTAGACAAATTTTTTGTACTTATATAATGACAGCACCAAATCACATCGTCGGAGGAATCGTAGTAACTGGAGTTTTC
>CAYGRM010000386.1:0-6373 GCA_964352225.1 uncultured Saprospiraceae bacterium
TTGTTAACTTATTTATTTTTTTTTTTAAAAATGTTAAAAACGCTTTTGCAAAAACAACCAAGGTAGGGTTCCAAAATCCAATTGCAACGTTTTAAAAATTTTCCGAAAAATATGGTTCCCGCAGGTTTCTTCAATGCGAGTTCCACTCAATTGCCTAATATCTTAATCAACTTTTTTTACACCGCAACTGTAGTTGGTCATTATGGTTTTATGAATCGAATTGTACGAACTCCTTTGAGTGTCATCGGCAGATCTTTCGAGGAAGTTTTCAAACAAAAAGCCAGCGAAGAGTTACAAGAAATTGGTCATTGCAAAAATATTTTTTATAAAACTTTAAAAAGACTATTTGTCATTGCTTTGGTTCCATTTATCATTTTCTACTTGGCATCACCAACTATTTTTGAATTTGTTTTTGGAGAAAAATGGTTAATCGCAGGCGTGTATGCGCAGATATTTACAATTCCTCTTTTTCTGAATTTTATCGCATCGAGTCTCTCGTCTATTTTTTATTTAAAAGAAAAAACTCAAATTTTTTCAAGGCTTAGTTTTTTACAATTGAGTTTAGTTATCTTCGCATTTTTTTTGAGCCAGCAATATAATTTTGAAGCAAAAATGCTCATTTATTATTTAGCTGGAGCATACACCATTTCTTATGCATTAATGATTTTTCTTTTGGTAAAAATTGTGGAAGAGTGATCTTTAATTCCCTATAAATATTTTTTATACTTGAAAAATAACAATACATCTACAAATACAAAAAAATACAAAGTAGCCATACTGGTATTTAATAATTTCCTTTACGACAGTCGCGTATTGCGAGAAGCAGTTAGTCTAAAAAAAGGAGGGTATGATGTAAAAGTAATCGCTTTTCACGAAGAAGGGCTTCCTGAATTTGAGCATAAAGCAGGGATTCCAGTTTATCGAATTAAGTTAAAAAGTCGTTCGTGGTCAAAGTCTTATATTATTCAAATATTAAAATGGATAGAACTATTTTATCGAATTGTCAAGAACCATCGAGATGCTGATTTTTATCACGTTTGTGACGTTTTACCGCTTCCGGTGGGAATGCTAATTAAAAAATACTTAAATAAAAACGCAAAAGTGGTGTATGATGCTCATGAATTAGAATTTGATAAAAACGTGGATCGGAAGTTTTATGGCAAACTAATTAGCTTTTTAGAAGCTCGATATATCAAAAAAGTGGATGCCATGATGACGGTTTCTGAACCTATCGCAAAGGCTTATGGAGAACATTATAACATTACTCCTCCAAAAGTTGTCATGAATTGCGCCAATCTGCAAGAGGTGAAACCCAACCATATTTTTCGCAAAAAATTTAATCTTCGACCTGAACAAAAAATCATTCTTTATCAAGGAAGTTTAAAACCAAATCGAGGAGTTGAAGAGTTGCTTGAAGCTTTCCAAACCTTCTCTGACCAATATGTATTAGTATTGTTAGGAATCCCATTTACGAATGCTTATTTGGATTTTCTAAAGAAAGAAATGGCAAAGGTTAATAATATTTTTTACCATCCAGCGGTTGCTCCTCATGAACTATTAGCCTACACTTCATCTGCTGATATTGGTACTTATATTATTCAAAAAACTAACCGCAGTCATGACATGAGTTTGGGAAATAAAATTTTTGAATACATCCACGCAGGCCTACCGATTATCACTTCCGATTTGATTGTCACACGTGAAGTTATCGGAAATAAATTAGGTTATGTTTTGCAAGAGGACACGACCGAAGAAATAAAAAAAGCAATAGATACTATTCTAGAAAATGGAATAGATAATTATAAAAAAGAACTCCAACTTGCTGCTCAAGTATATAACTGGGAGAATCAAGAAACTATAATGTTGGAAATTTATGAAGGGCTCAAAGAGTAAGAAAATTTGCCATATTACCACAGTCCACGTGGCTAAAGATACTCGTATTTTTCAAAAAGAATGTGTGTCCTTAGCCAAGCATGGATTTGATACTCATCTGATTGTAGCTAATCAAAAAAGCGAAATTGACCAAGGGGTTCAAATTCATAACATTACATCTACAACTTCTGGTCGACTGCAAAGAATGCGAAAAACTACCCAAATCGCTTTCGCAAAAGCCATGGAAATTGATGCAGATATTTATCATTTTCATGATCCAGAATTATTACCTGTTGGATTAAAATTAAAGCAGCAAGGTAAAAAAGTTATCTACGATACCCACGAAGATGTACCTCGTCAACTTTTATCAAAGTATTATATCCCTGCATTTATTCGACCAATCATTGCCAAAGTTTTTGAAATTTATGAAAACAGGGTTGCTGCTAAAATGGATGCAGTCATTACAGCAACACCATTTATTCGGGAGCGTTTTTTGAAAATAAATCCAACCACGGTTGATGTCAATAATTATCCTATTTTCGAGAAGTTTAATGTCGCAACTCCCAAAGAAAAAATTCATGATATTTGCTACGTTGGATTAATGAGTAAAATTCGAGGCATTGAAGAAATGATTAGAATGCTAGAATTTACCGAGGCAAAAATGACTTTAATTGGAGAATTTCAATCGAAGGAAGAGGAGGCTTTTATAAAAAGTTTACCCACTTGGAAAAAGGTAAATTTCCTTGGCAAAAAAGACAGGCAAGAAGTCGCTGAAATTTTATTGCAAAGCAAAATGGGTATCGTCACTTTTCATCCTGAACCCAATCACATCAATGCTCAACCAAATAAAATTTTTGAATACATGGCGGCAGGTTTGCCCATCATAACTTCTGATTTCCCACTTTGGAAAAGTATTGTTACGAAACATCATGCTGGCATCTGTGCAAATCCACTTGTCCCAAAAGAAATTGCTGACGCCGTAAATGTTTTGTTAGAAAATGATCAACAATCCATTCAAATGGGCAAAAACGGACAAAAAGCAGTTCGAGAAGTTTTCAATTGGAAGCAAGAAGAAGAAAAATTAATTAACCTCTACGAGCAAATATTAAAATAACTTTATTTGAAAAAACCATCCGTCTCCATCCTCATCCCCTGCTTCAACGAAGAGAACTTTATTGAAGCAGTTATCCAAAATATATTGGATCAAGACTTTCCTCAGGAGGAAATGGAAGTCCTATTTCTTGACGGAATAAGCAAAGATAATACCCAAGCAATCATCTTACAATACGCTAAAAATCATCCATTTATAAAACTAATTCCAAATCCAGAACAGTTCGTCCCACAAGCCATGAACTTGGGCATCGAGCAAGCCAAAGGTGAAATCATTATTCGTCTCGATGCTCACGCAGCTTATCCAAAACAATACATTTCCAAACTAATCTTTTGGCTAAAAAAACTTCCAGCGGAAAACGTTGGCGGCATTTGGAACATCCAACCTCGCTCTAATTCCTTAAAAGCAAAAGCGATTGCTCGAACCCTCTCCCACCCGATTGGAGTTGGAAATGCACTTTACCGCATGGGAATTTCAGCACCTCAAGAAGTTGACACCGTTCCTTTTGGCTGCTATCCTAAAGCTGTTTTTGAAAAATATGGCAACTACGATATTCGGCTCAAAAGAAATCAAGACATCGAATTGAATAAAAGAATTAGAAGGCAAGGTGGCAAAATTTTTTTAGTACCAGAGGTTGAATGCACCTACTTTGCTCGAGATACTTTTCAGGCACTTTGGAAAAATAATTATGCCAATGGAAAGTGGGTAATTCTGACTTCGTGGTTTACAGGAACTTTTGATTCGCTTTCAGTCCGACATTTTGTTCCATTAGCATTTTTTGTAAATGTATTGTTGGCATTTTTCTCATTTCTCAAAATTTTTCTTTTCGATGGAAGTTGGATTTGGGGAATTTTTATTTTACCTATCTTTTTGTACTTTTTAATTATTTCTTTTTTCTCCTTGAAACTAAGTTTAGCAGAAAAAAACATCAAATCATTTCCTTATTTTTTGATGTCATTTTTTACTTTACATATGGGTTATGGCGTTGGAAGTTTTGTGGGCCTTTTTTCTATTTCCCAAAATAAAAAATAAGGCTAAAATAATTAAGCCCCAAATCATTATGAATTGGGGCTTAACAATATATCTACATATTAATTTTCAGTTATTTTTTAAACAAAATAAACTCGACTCTGCGATTTATTTCTTTTCCCTCGTTAGTTGAGTTATCTGAAATCGGTTGATTTTCACCATATCCAGTTGCGGTCATCCGACTTCGATCAATTCCTTTTTTCACCAAATACTCCAAACAAGCTTTTGCTCTTTTTTCAGATAAATTCTTGTTGTATTCTTCATTTCCAACACTATCTGTATGTCCTCCAATCGCAACATTATAGTCTGGGTATTGATTAAGGAGATTCACAACATTATCTAAATTTGAAAATGAAGTCGTCTTAATGATCGAACTATTATTTTCAAACTGAACACTTTTAGCAGCTAATGAAACGGCTTCTTGCACTTCTTTGATTATTTCAGGACAACCTCTATTTGACTTTGGGCCAGCCTCATTGGGACAACTATCATTTTTGTCCACAATACCATCTTTATCAGTATCCGGACAACCACCTAAATTAGCAGGTCCTTTCTCCCGTGGACATCCATCTTCATTATCGGAAATACCATCTCCATCTGTATCAGGACAACCATTAAATTTTGGTAATCCCGGTTGATTTTTACATTCATCTACCTTATCCAAAATACCATCACCATCCGAATCTTTATCTACATTTGGACAGCCTCCATTAGGAATCGGGCCAGCCTCATTGGGACATTTGTCATTGGGATCAGGAATCCCATCATTATCGGAATCGGGACAACCACCAAATTTGGCTAGACCAAGAATCGTTGGACATAAATCATCCTGATCAATAATTCCATCACTATCCGAATCGGGACAACCTCTCAAATAAACTAGACCCGGAATATCAGGACATTTATCTACTTCATTCAGCACTCCATCTTGATCTCGATCTTCTTCAATGCTTGGAGCCTGGTCTTTATCTGCAATCAATAAAAATTTAATCCCAATATTTAAATTTAAATTATCCCGATTTTTTTCTAAAATTCCAATGCGGTATTCGGGACGAATTTGCAAATAGCTTTTTTTAAATAACTTAAAATCAAAGCCGATTCCTAAAGGTAACTCTGCATGCCATCCTCCCTGATCTGCAATATTTGACATGACAAATCCTCCTGATAAATAAGGAATGACATATCTATTCTCCTTAAAAGCTTGAACTTGCAACAATCCGCCAAAAGAAATTTTGAGTGTTTTAGCAGAAATATCTCCCAATGGATTATTCGGTAAGGGTTCTATCGGCACTCTTGATCCTCCTAGAAACAAAGGAACTTCTAGATTTAAAAAATCTTTCCCCAAATTTCGGTGATACGCTAATTTGAATCCTGAGGTAATATACTCACCGCTTTCAAAATCATTTTTGAATAAACCATAATACTCCTCAAGCACTAAATTGGCTGAAATAGCATTTTTATTTTTGACAGATTGACCAAAAATATTATTGGAAAAGCTAAACCATAACAATACAATTACAAAAAAATTAAATCGGCAAGTTGAGTCTTTCATATATTGTTTTTATAAAGAAGTTGTTTTAAAATCTAATTTATTCAATACTTTTGCAATTCAATAACAAAAGTGTTTAAAACTAAGAGCATGTTTAAATTTTAATGACCTGAAAATCAATAGTTTATGGTTTTGGTAAAAAAATCGCAAGCGAGTTTATCAAGATAAATAAGTGCGTGATTTGGAAATCAACCTGCCTGCCGACAGTTCATAAAATGTTGTTTTTCAGGAAGTTAGAATTTAAACATGCTCTAAATATTGTAGATTTTTAAAAACTAATTTATTTCTATGAAATATCGAAGATTAATGAATGATGAATTAGCCGAATTGGAAACTGAATTTGTTCGGTTTTTAGTTTCTAATACGGTGACTGGTGATGATTGGGAAAAAATAAAAAAAGAAAACCCAGAAAAAGCAGAAGGTCTAATTGAAATATTTAGCGATATCGTTTTTGATAAAACCATTTCTAATATCGAATATCTAGAAATGAAAACCCCCAAAGATTTGAAAATTTTCCGGTGCAATAAGGAGAACATTGAATTGATGGGAATGAAGGTGGAAGGTGAGTCTGATTTGGATTTTACTCATGATATATCACCAGAGGAAATGATGGCTAAGCTACAAGCTTCCAATGCAAAACTTCAACTTTATTCTGCCAATAAAAAATACAAAAATAATGATCGTTCCCAAGAAATTTTTCAAATGATGCAATGGGGAAGTTTGATTTCTGATGGGAAATTATTTCATTTGCTTCAAACTTTGAAAAAATAATATTTTAATCAAAATAAAAATGCACCTACAAAAATTCGTCC
>CAYGRM010000387.1:0-6337 GCA_964352225.1 uncultured Saprospiraceae bacterium
ATTTTCAAGCAACTTTTTTTTCGAAAATTAAAAAGTGTACGGTAGAGAAAAAAAAGAAGGATTTGAACTATTAGAAAATCCTCAAATAAGATCTATTGAACAAATAAAAAACCTAATCATTGTTAAGCGGGCAAAAGAATTACGCTCCTGCCATGAACAAACCTTAAACAAAATCTATTTTTTGCCTTTATTTATAATATCATAGGAGTTTCAGTTGCAGCTGGAATATTATTATCACCGATGATTGCAGCTACGGCAATGAGTTTTAGTTCCGTTTCAGTAATTGCAAATTCATTACACCTGCGAAGAATTAAATTGTAGAAATTAGATTAAAAAATCACCATTTAATGAAAAACAAAAAGCGCCGAAATTTTCATTTCGGCGCTATGACGCAAATTTTATTGCTAATATTATTTAGCTATAGTTGGTTTAAGAATTATTCTATAAATCATAAATGGAATCATAAATCCTCTGTAAATCAAAGTTTTTTTCCTCTTGATGCACTAAGCAAATACATCCATCAATATTTTTACCTTTAATTTTTCCAAATTGCATTTTGTAGTCATTTTCTACATTGAAAAACATTTGGATGATATCATCAGGAAAAACCGATTCGACATGCTTACCTAAAACAAAGGCTACATATTTACTCTGAATACTGGTTGCGCTTACACAAAATTTTCCTTTGATTTTTCCATATAGATCTGTTTCATGAAGATATTTTAAAGGTTCATCTTCATTCACACACAACTCATGAGCACTTATTTGTAAATCTAAATCATTGTAAAGATCTACTAAGTCTTTGGGAGGTGGATTTTGAAGTACACGAGATACCTTTTTATAACTTATCATGTTCACGGATTTTTTAAAGTTATTGGGAAAAAAATTACATTGATCACTTTGCAATCTTTTTGCCAAAAAAATTAAATAGACCGTTTTCGTAATATGTTTAAAAAGAAACCTTTATATACATATGGGAAAAATTAATTCGTAAACAACTGTTAATCATTTATTTACATATTCTTACATAAAAAATAAAGCTAAAAAGAAAATTCTAAAGTTTTAATTGGAAGATTTATAACAATTCCAGGTTTGAGGAATCCCAGCATTATTCATTTCCAGGATTAAACTATCAGATGTGATGTTTAATACTCTAACGTCCTTTTCTATTCGATCTGAGTTAAGAGTATCGGTAGTATATAATTTTCCATCTCGAGTATGGAAATTACCTGCTTCCTTGTAGTAAGAAATTTCATAAGAATAAGTACCATTTGGATTAAAATTGAAGACTGCTTGATCTGCGCCTTTATCCGTTGGCGTTCCTTTTTCTATCATAGAAGCCACTTTCCATTTTCCGTGGAGTAAAGTTTCGTCAATCTTTTTACAGGTAAAAATTAAGAAAAGAATGGAAGAGAAAAGTAGAATTTTAATTTTCATGTTTTTATATTCATAACCCAAATATTACGAAAAGATACTTCTTACTAAACTTACATTTTTTGTAATAAATCAGGAAACCAGTTTTAATTAAACTGATTTCCTGATTTATTTTCACAATTTATTTATCCTAAGAAATACATCACCGCCAACAAACCTACACCACCTAAAACGATAGTATAAGGTAATGCCATTTTCACCATCTTACCATAAGATAAATTGATCAATGGTGCTAGTGCAGATGTTAATAAAAATAAGAAAGCTGCTTGCCCATTTGGAGTAGCTACACTTGGTAGATTTGTTCCAGTATTAATTGCAATAGCCAATTTTTCAAATTGCTCTCTAGAAATTTCTCCTGCATCAAAAACACTTTTCACCTCCCCAATATATACTGTGGCAACAAAGACATTATCACTAATCATGGATAAAATTCCATTTGCTAAATAAAACATCGTAGGCTGCTGTGATGGCTCCAAAGTTAATGCCCATTGAATGATTGGACTAAATAAATGTTGATCATGAATCATCGCGACTATTACAAAAAATACCACTAAAAGTCCTGTAAAAGGTAAGGCTTCTTCGAATGCTTTTCCAAGAGAATGTTCATCAATGATTCCAATGAATGCAGTTTGAACAATTATTAATCCTAATCCAATAATTCCTACCGGAGCCAAATGCAATGCTAATCCTAAAATCAATAATACGGCAGAAATAGCTTGAACCATTAATGCGTACTTTTCTTTATCGGTTCTCTTAGCATCAGCCTCTTCTGTATATTTTTCAATGATTCCTCTAGCTACTTCAGGTAGTTGAGCTCCATAGCCAAATAGTTTAGTTTTCTCTAAAAAGATAGTTGTCAGTAATCCAAAAAACAAAACAGGCATTGTAATAGGAGCCATTTGTTTGAAGAACTCTATAAAATCCCACCCCATTCTTTCTCCAATCAATAAATTTTGAGGCTCTCCAACTAATGTACAAACTCCCCCCAAAGCCGTTCCCACAACTCCATGCATCACCAAACTTCTTAAAAATGATCGAAATTGTTCTAAAGTTTCCCCACTCAACTCCTTTCTATCTAGCACCCCACTTTGATCATAATCGGAAGAACCAGAATGAATTCTATGATAAACTCCATAAAATCCAACAGTCACACTAATTAATACTGCAGTCACCGTCAATGCATCTAAAAAAGCAGAAAGTACCGCAGAAAGGAATACAAATAAAAGAGACAAAACCATTTTGGATTTTACTTTAGTAAATACTTTACTAAAAATATACATCAATAATGGCTTCATAAAGTATATTCCAGCCACCATAAAAACCAAAAGTAAAATCACTTCAAGATTATGTTCGACCTCTAAGATGACTCCACCTTTTACAGCTTTTCCTAATTCGTCGTAAACAACTTTTCCATGATCTAGTTTATACATGGGATGAGTCAATCCTAGCAAAAGAGCCTGAATCGCCAAAAGTCCTCCTGATTGAAGTGGGTAACATTTTAAGGCCATTGCAAGCGTAAAAATGAATTCAGCTATAAATAACCAAGCAGTAATTTTGGGGCCTAAAAGGAATAAAGAAATGACATTAAATACTAAAAACCCAATCATGGTGTACTTAAACCAGTTGGGACTTTTTCCTAAAAAACTATCAAGCATAGGGCTTTTCTTTTTGAATTGGTATAATTGTTAAAGTTAATTTTTGAAGGCACAATGTACTTAGAATGATGGAATTATTTGATTAAATTCTTTGTTTTTTAAATTCGTGGATTTATTATAAGATGGATGAAACACATTTCATGAAAAAATGTATTTTTGTGTAAAATTTAGTGAAAAAGATATGGTAAAAATAGGAAATATTAATTTAGGCGAATTCCCTCTTTTATTAGCTCCCATGGAGGATGTGAGTGACCCACCTTTTCGTGCACTTTGCAAAGAGCAAGGATGTGATATGATGTATACAGAATTTATTTCTGTCGAAGGTTTGATTCGAGATGCTTCAAAAAGTGTACAAAAATTGGATATATACGATTACGAGCGACCCGTAGGAATTCAAATTTTTGGAGCGGAAGAAGATTCTATGAGACGAGCTGCAGAGATTGTCGAAGAAGCGCAACCTGAAGTTTTAGATATTAATTTTGGTTGTCCTGTAAAAAAAGTAGTCTGTAAAATGGCAGGGGCTGGAATACTTCAAGATATTGATAAAATGGTCAAGTTAACAGATCATATCGTAAAATCTACCAACCTCCCAGTTACAGTAAAAACTCGTTTGGGTTGGGACGACAATACTAAATATATTGAAGAAGTAGCTGAACGGCTACAGGATGTAGGAATCAAAGCATTATCCATTCATGGTCGAACTAGAAAGCAAATGTATAAGGGTGAAGCTGACTGGACTTTGATTGGAAAAATAAAAGAAAACCCAAGAGTTCATATCCCCATTTTTGGAAATGGTGATATTGATAGTCCTCAAAAAGCTAAATTATATCGGGATAGATATGGCGTAGATGGAATCATGATTGGGCGAGCAAGTATCGGAAATCCATGGATTTTTAGAGAAATAAAACACTATTTTGAAACGGGGGAAACTCTAGCTCCTCCGACCATCAAGGAACGTGTCTCCGCCGCGAGACAACATTTAAAACATTCCATCGAATGGAAAGGTGAGAAATTAGGTATTCTTGAAATGCGTAGACATTACACTAATTATTTTAGAGGATTTAGGAATATAAAACCTTATCGAATGCAGTTAGTGACTAATTTTGATGTTGATGATGTTCTTGGAATTTTAGATCAAATTGAAGAAGATTACTCAGGTGTCCAAGTCTAACTTCTTTTATTAAAACGTAAAAAAAGGTCGAAACTATGTTTCGACCTTTTTTTTATTAAAATGTATTATCCCTTCATTTTTCAATAGTTCTAATAATTAATTCTGACTCATTAACCCCTTCATTTTTTAGTTGTTTTCGATATTCAATCCCTTCATTAATTGCTTCTTTTTTATCTTCATAAAGCCATTCAATATAAACGATATAATCCTCACTATCAGGATAAAAACAACCTAACCAAAGCACATTTGCTTTGAAACCACTACGTCGAAGTAAATTCATTCGACGTTCAGCTCCTCCCATTCCTTTGAAGATACCATCTTGAATAACATGCTTTTTTCCGTAAAAATTATAAAATCGAGAACAATCATAACCTGTCATATTTTTATCTTCAGACTCGACAAAAATCTCAGTTCCACCTTTTGCCACCAGTTCCTCTTTCTTTTTTAAAGGTGCTCTTTTCATCACAAAATCATCTCTTTTATCCTTTTCAACCACGGCAAGATATGAATCTGGCTTTTTCTTTTGGTAAGGTTCAACGGCAGAGGAATCTATCAATTGATCGAATTCATCATTTCTATTATTTTTTGACACCTCTGTCAGTTTTTCGTTATACTTCGCTTCATCGTCAACATATACAATATCCTTTTCTCTTAAATCCTCATAAGCTATAAACCCAATTAAACAAAGCATCAATACTGAAGCAAAAACTGGTTTGTAAAAACTACGACGATACCTTAATACTGATGCGTCAGCAGTTGGTAAGCCTAACTTACTTTTAATAAATCCCCAAAAACCTTTTGCTCGATTAAGGGTGGGATTTTTTACTAAATTTTCTGCCCCCATAAAACTTAAAACCTTTCTGGCACTTCCAAATAATTCTTCTCTCGAAGGTGAAATCACCAAATGCGTATTCAGCTCTTTATCAATCGATAACAATCCAAATCCATTCCTTACACATTGTATTTTAAGCTCATCAAAGGCAGGATCTTCAACTCCATAAAAAACATTATCTCCAATTGCTACCCATTGTTCATCTGCATGGTATTGTCTAAATTGTTCTAATGCATATATGTATCTATACTTTGCTCTTTTCCCAAAAAAATAACGGTAACCAATAAAGACGGTTAGGTATAAAATACTTAAAATAGCAACCAGCTCAATTTGCCCTTTCTGAAAAGCAAAAAACTTAAAATAATGTCCAAGTACAACTACTACCGCAACTATAAAACTACCCCACATGAATGCATCCCAATTCAACAATCGATGTTGCATTTTAAATTTCACTTCATCGCGAGTATCAAATGAAGTTGCCTCGACCGAAGCCACAAAATCTCCTTTATCTTCTTGAGGAAAGGTTAAAAGGCCATCAGCGATAATGCCTTTTTGGGTTGATTGATCAACTTTGATATCCGTCCTCCCACTCCGAGGACGATGCTTATAATACATTTTTAAAAATCGTAGAGCCGATTTTTTAATATTATTTTCCGATTGGGATATCATAGTGTCTTGTGTTCGTGATTAAGTTGTTTCCAGAGAGTGATGGTTTCCTTCGCTTCTTTTACATCATGTACTCTCAATATTTTCGCTCCCCTTTCTAGTGCAAAAGTATTCAAAACAGTTGTTCCATTTAATGCTTCTTGGGGAGTTGAATGGAGTACTTTATATATCATACTTTTACGAGAAATTCCTGCTAGTAAAGATAAGTCCAATATTTTAAATATGGCAAACTTTTGTAATAATTGGTAATTATGTTCTACCGTTTTTCCAAAGCCAAACCCAGGATCTAAAATTATATCTTTTACTCCTAGCGCTCTCAACTCTCCTACTTTTTTAATAAAAAAAGCTAAAACAACCTTGGTAACATCTTGATATCCAGGATCTTGTTGCATATTTTCGGGCTTGCCTTGCATATGCATCAAAATATAAGGAACCTTTAATTCTGCAACTACTTCGAACATTTTATCATCAATGCTTCCTGCCGAAATATCGTTAATTATTGAGGCTCCCACAGCGACACTTTTCCTTGCAACTTCTGATCGAACGGTATCTATGGAAATTATTATTTCTGGAAAATTC
>CAYGRM010000388.1:0-6320 GCA_964352225.1 uncultured Saprospiraceae bacterium
GAAGAAAGAAATGAGCGAACTCTAATTTACAGAAACCCAGATAATCGAATTGTGGTGGATGATTTACCAGCCAATAGAATGGCACGAACTGTCTTTGATTTGTTGCGTCGAATTCCAGGAGTAACTGTAACTGGATTTGGAACTAATGAGAATGCCTTGATTCGTGGAGTTGGGTCTTTAACAGGGAAAATTACTCCAGCTTATTTTGTAGATGGAGCACCTGTAGATGTTGATTTTGTGAGAAATCTTCAAGTAGATAATGTTGACTTTATTGATGTTTTAAAAACCGGGAAAGCTGCTATTTTAGGATCTAGAGCAGCCACAGGAGCTATCCTTATTTATACCAAAACAGGATCTTCACTTAATAATCCTTTTTTGCCTGGATTACTTCAAATCGAGCTTCAGGGATTTTATAAGGCAAGAGAGTTTTCTGTTTTTGATCCAACCGAAAGTGGAAATGAAAACAGACCAGATATTCGAACTACGATTCATTGGAATCCAAATTTGCGTACAGATTCATCAGGAAAGGTAAAAGAGAATTTTATTACTTCAGATCAAAATGGAGAATTTATTATGATAGCACATGGATTGAGAGGGGATGGAACACCATTATTTGGAACCAAGGAATTTACGGTGGAATAATAATTAGGACAAGAACTTTAGGTGAAAAAAATGGACACTAATCTTATTTAGATTAGTGTCCATTTTTTATTGGAAATCCCGTTCTAAGGATTTTTCTTTCTATTCAATCTATCGCAAATAATCTGTACGCCAAGCGATCTTCCTTTTTCGTTAATCACTTTTAATTTTTCGAGTAATAGATTATCTAATTTTAGAAGTTGATCATTTAATTCATTGGTTAATTCATCTCTAACTTGCTCAGCTTGCTCAGTCGGAGGGAAATCCCCACGCTGCTGATCAGCTAGTAAAAATGCTAATCGATTATTTACTCGAATGCCATAATTCAAGGGATCTTGTCGACTTTGATTACTTGTCATATGAATATTATTTTCGATTATAGACATCTCTTTTTCTAAATCTGACAATAGCCCAATAACTTCTTCGTACTCTTTTTTTCCTTCCAATTTATTTTGAAAATATTCAACATCAGCTCGAACACCTTTAATATCAGTCATGGCCTGATGAGCTTCGCTTACTTTATTTCTAACCTGAAGTAAGAAGCTTAACTGGTTACGATAGTCTTCATCCGTATTTTTTAAACGTGGATCTTTTGCGATTGTAAATGGTTGAGTTTCGGATTTTCCATCAACCGTAAGTGTGGCAGAATAATTACCTGGAACAGCTTTTGGGCCACGGTTGGGAGAGGAGTATAAAACCATACCATCGAACTCCTCAAAGCCAGGGTATCTCATATCCCAAACAAATCGATTGTTGTCTTTTGTTACTTCTAATTTTTGTTTTTTATCCTTCGCATCTGAGGTAAAAGTTTGGATGACTTTTCCGCTGGCATCTTTTATCTCGAGGGTAACTTTTTTATTTTCTTTTTTTCCATCATCAGTTTTATCGTAATCTTTTATAAAAAAATTAAATAAAACTCCATTCGGGTGATTCTGTCCTACCTTGTTATAATTTGGACTTCCCCAACCTGCATCTTGTGCCATTCGGTAAGCTGGTTTAGGTTCAAATAAATGATGAGTTTTTGAAATTATATCTGTGCTTAATTGCTGAATAGGTCCTAAATCATCGATCATCCAAAAACTTCGACCATGAGTTGCAGCAATCAATGTGTTATCTCGAATGTGCAAATCTCGGATAGAAACGATAGGAAGATTCAATTGGAAAGGTTGCCAATTTGCTCCATCATCAAAGGAAATATACATTCCCCATTCTGTTCCAGCATAAAGTAATCCTTTTCTAACAGGGTCTACACGTATAGCACGAGTATAGTTATTTTCAGGAATTCCATTTGTGATTTTTGTCCAAGTTTTTCCATAATCACTTGTCTTGTAGAGGTATGGCGTATAGTCTCCGAACTTGTATGAAGTGGCTGCCAAATATGCACCACCCTTGGTATGAGGGTCAACATCAATACAGTTCATCATATTTAATTTAGGAGAACCTTTAGGAGTAACGTTTTCCCAATTTTTTCCTCCATCACGTGTTACATGAACTAATCCATCATCACTTCCAGTCCAAATAACTCCTTCCTCCTGAGATGATTCTGCTATAGCAAAAATGTTAGCATAAAATTCTGCACCGGTATTGTCCTGAGTAATTGGTCCACCAGAGGATTTAATGGATTCTGGATCATTGCGAGTCAAATCTGGACTGATCACTTGCCAAGATTGTCCCTCATTAGTAGTGACGTGCAGGTAGTTAGAACCTGCGTATAATTTTTTAGGATTATGAGGAGAAAACATAATTGGGTAGTTCCAATTAAATCTGTATTTCATCACTTCTGCACCTGAACCTGCTGGGTTGAATGGCCAAACATTAGTGGAACGAGTTTGTCCATTGGAGTGATCTTTCCGCATCATGTAGCCTTTGTAAGTCCCTCCGTAGACAATGTCTGGATTAATTGGATCAGGAGCTAAATGTGCACTTTCACCTCCAGCTGTGGATTCCCAATCTTGCTCAGTAATAGAGCTGCTAGAAGATCTATGAGAGATACGAATAGCGGAATTGTCTTGTTGAGCTCCATAAATTCTGAAGGGAAAAAAGTTATCAGTTGTCACTCTATAAAATTGGGAAGTAGGTTGATTATGGTAGGTCGTCCAATTTTCGCCAGCATCAAAACTTACTTGTCCACCACCATCATCAGCAATTGCCATACGTTGGTTATCATTTGGAGAAATCCAAAGATCGTGATGATCTCCGTGAGGGGTTCCTATACTTTCAAAAGTTTTTCCACCATCATTAGATCTCCAAAATCCTACATTCAAAACATAAACTCGATCGACATTTTTTGTATCAGCATAGATTCTTGAATAGTACCATGCTCGTTGTCGAAGCGAACGATTGCTACTAGTTTTTTCCCAAGTCATTCCACCATCATCTGATCGAAAAACACCACCATCTTTTGCTTCAATAATAGTCCAAAGTCGATATGAATTTAATGGAGAAACGGTCACCCCAATAATTCCAATTACACCTTCCGGTAGTCCTGGTTTGTTGGTTAGTTTTTCCCAATTATCACCCCCGTCTGTACTTTTCCAAAGATGACTATCTGGCCCGCCGCTATCCATGCGGTATCCATTTCGTTTTATTTGCCAAGTGGAAGCATAAATAATTCTAGGATTATTTGGATCTAAGATTACATCAACAGCACCTGCTTTGTCACTTACGTATAGAATTTTTTCCCAAGATGTTCCTCCATCTTTTGATCGATAGAGTCCACGTTCTTCATTGGGAATCCAAAGGTTACCCATAGCTGCTACATACAACAAATCAGGATTGTTAGGATGTACTCTAATTCTTCCGATGTGTTCTGATTTTTTTAAACCAATTGATTCCCAAGTATCTCCTGCATCTGTTGATCGCCAAAGTCCTTTTCCAGAAGAAACATTTCCACGAACAGTTTGCTCTCCTTCACCCACATAAATTACATTGGGATCACTTTCTGAGACGGCAACGGCTCCAATTGATCCTCCAAAATAACCATCAGAAATGCAATTCCAGGTGTTCCCACCATCTTTCGTTTTCCAAACCCCTCCGCCAGCTGTTCCGATATAATATAGATTGGGATGATTTGCTACCCCTGCTACGGTGCCTGCTCGGCCACCTCTAAATGGCCCCACCAATCGCCACTCCATCGTATTATAATAAAACTCATCAAAGGAGTTAGGAGCAGGTTTTTTATTTTCTTGGGCAAAGTTTTCATTAGGAAAAAGAAGTACAAAAAACAAAGTCATTGAAATAATGAAAAATGTTTTTTGAGAAAAAAGAAATTTAGCTAGGTTTTTCATAATAGTGGTTTTGTTAAGTAGAATGTTTAGAGCATTTTAAATCCATTAAGGAAAAGCACTAAGTTATAAATTATTAAATTTATTTTATTTGAGATTATTCTTTCTGATGAAAAAAATAATAAACCTGCCTTTGTCATAGCTAAATTACCATTTTAAAATATTAGAACTCATTTTAAAATGGTGTTGGATAATGCTATATTTAGAAAAATATAATCCAACAATATTGCTCTCCTGTTACTTTATTTTATAACCTTAAAAAATTAACCATGAAAAGAAATGTACTTTTATTTTTATTACTCACCATAGCTGTTATTCAATTAAATGCCCAAGGCATTTTTGATGCATCTATTCATACCGCAATTGGTTTTGGAGATGTAAGCTCTCCTTTCAATGAAGGGCCACAAGAGATAATTGATCAAGATCCAATGACTAAGTTTTTAGATTTTAATGCTTTGGATGGAATGGGTTTCGATGTTGATATGTTGGGAGTCTCTTCAGTTGTCAATACCATTCAAATTGTAACTGCCAATGATGCTCCAGAAAGAGATCCAACAGCGTATGAGATCTTTGGTTCTAATGATGGAATCACTTACACAAGTATTGTAGTCGGCGAGATTCCTTGTGTTGCTGAAAGATTTTTATCAAGGTATTTTGGTTTTCCTAATACGGAATCTTACACTTATTACCGAGTAAATTTTACCGGGGTTTGTAATACTTCAGATATAATTCAGGTTGCTGATGTTCAACTGTATCCGATTATTGGAAATGCTCCGACCATTGCTTGCGCCTCAAATATAAATACGGGAAGTTCGCCTGGAGAATGTGGAGGAGTGGTTATGTATGATATTTCAGCAACTGATGTTGAAGATGGAATGTTAACTCCAACTATAGTATCTGGCTTACCTTCAGGGAGCGTTTTTCCCCTTGGAACTTCTTCCGTTGTTTTTTCTACCACCGATTCTGATAATAATACGGTAAGCTGTGATTTTACCGTAACGATTACTGATACTGAGAATCCAACTCCAGATTGTCCCGACAATATTACTGTTGGTTTAGCGAATCCAAATGACACAGGAGCTGTCGTAGATTTTGATTTAGGAATTATGGATAACTGTTCGCCAATTAATCCTTTGGTTGGATATGCAGCATTGGGAAGTATAGACGGGAAGGCTTACTATTTATCAGATTCGACCTTTACGGGGCAGGAGGCATTCGTTGATGCTGCGCTCCAAGGAGGTTATGTTGGGATCATTCGAGATGCAGAGGATAATCAATTTTTATTGGATGCGATTTTAAGAAATAACAATGGCCTTGCGGATGTCTTTATCGGACTTAGTGATGTAGATTATGAGGGACTATTCATATGGCCTGATGAGACTTTTCCTTATTACGATAATTGGAATATGGGAGAACCAAATAATGCTGGAGTAGGGGGAATCTCTGAAAATTATACTATTATTTTGACTGACGGTTTTTGGAATGATGTGGATTCTCTAGGAGAGCGAAGATACTTATTGGAAATGGATTACGCGCCGCTGCAAACTCAAGGATTGAGTGCTGGAAGTGAATTTCCCATAGGAATTACCACTAATACCTTTGAAATATGGGATGCAGCTGGTAATATGTCTATTTGTGAGTTTGATGTAATGGTTGAGGATGAAGTAAATACCGAAGATCAAGCATTATTAAAAGGAATTTTAATTTCCCCGAATCCAACTCAGGATATTATCACTATCTCAAATGAGTCAAATGTAAAATTAGAAAGTGCCCTTATTTTTGATTTGCATGGAAAAATGATTCACGCTATTAATTTTAATCAATTTGAAAACCTCTACTCGTTTGATATGACCAGTTGGAATTCTGGTGTGTACTTGATTAAAATAAAAGGGGAGAAGGGAATTGTGACCAAAAAGTTGATTAAATTATAAATTATTAAAACGGAACACAGTATTGCTTAGATTCTCCCAATCTGTGTTCCGTTTTAATAATTATCATCCCTCAAATTATAGAGATTTAAAAATGAGAAAATTTCAAATTTTTGAATTTTTACAGTTATTTTGTTAAATTCAATTTTAAATAAAAAAACTTTTCAAAAGGGAAAGACCTAATTCTTAGGTAAAAAAAATAAGACAAGACCTTTTTATTTATTATCCCTTGAACTTTCAACTGAGCCATAAAAATTAATTCATCTACCATTCAACTTATGTTTGATTGGTGAGCTGTTCTTATATTAAAGTATTTTGTCATAAAATTAATTACATAACCTTAATAAATTTTTAATAATGAAAGCCCCTTCAATGTCCACAATTTTGATGCTCATTGCATCTTCGCTTATCTTCTTTTTTGTAGGTCGATACAGCATTTCAGGAAATAGTTCAACAGCTGCTACTGATC
>CAYGRM010000389.1:0-6307 GCA_964352225.1 uncultured Saprospiraceae bacterium
TACCTATGTGGTAAAAACGTATTTCAAAAGTTCACAGGATTTGTCTAAGAACCAATAGTAATAATCGTTTAATCTTATTCTTTCATCAAAAATTTATCTACTGCAAGTGCTGCTTTCCGACCTTCTGCAATCGCCCAAACCACCAAAGATTGCCCTCTTCGCATATCGCCTGCAGTAAAAACTTTTTCTAAGTTAGTTTGATAATTATCATCTTTAACATTGCCTCGCTCAGTCAATTCAATATTTAATTTCTCTAGTACCCCTTTATGTTGAGGATGTAAATAACCAACTGCCAGCAAAGCCAATTCGCAAGGTATTTCCCTTCCCGTTCCTTCGATCTCCTCAAAATTGGAACGTCCAGTTGCCTCGTTAATCACCCATTTCAAATCGACCAATTTTACAGCTTTAAGGTTTCCTTTTTCATCACCAATAAATTCTTTGGTCAAAATAGCCCACTCCCGCTCGCAACCTTCCTCGTGAGAGGAAGTTGTTTTGAGCAACATGGGCGCGGCAGTCCAAGGTATATCCTTTGGTCGACTCTGAGGAGGCTGTGTTAAGATTTCCAATTGCATAATAGATTTGGCTCCGTGGCGATTAGAGGTACCGATGCAATCAGAGCCAGTATCTCCTCCTCCAATCACTATCACATTTTTTCCGGTAGCGAGCAACTCTTCTTCTTTTGGGATGGAATCGCCAGCTACTCTTTTATTATTTTGTTCTAAAAATTCCATCGCAAAATGAACCCCATTTAACTCTTCGCCTTTTACATTTAGTTTTCTAGGAATGGTAGATCCACCACACAAAACAACTGCGTCGTAGTCTTTAACTATTTCCTCGATTGATACATTTTCTCCAACCGTAGTATTTATTTTGAATTGAATTCCTTCTGCTTCCATCAACTTGAGTCGTCGATCTATCACCCATTTTTCTAATTTAAAATCTGGAATTCCATAACGAAGTAAACCACCAATTCGGTTATTTTTTTCAAAAACAGTCACGGAATGTCCTTCTTTATTTAGTTGATCAGCTACTGCTAATCCTGCTGGGCCTGATCCTACAATTGCTACTTTTTTCCCTGTTCGAGCAGCAGGAGGATTTGGCTGGATATAATTATTTTCAAATGCTTTTTCAATGATATTTTTTTCAATTAACTCAATGGTGACTGGCGATTGATTAATTCCAAGTACGCATTTTGATTCACATGGCGCAGGGCAAATTCTTCCTGTAAATTCTGGGAAATTATTTGTTTCGCTCAAAATATGAAAAGCACTTTCCCAATCTTCCTCATAAACTGCATCATTAAAATCAGGGATTACATTTCCTAGTGGACACCCACTTTGACAAAAAGGAACTCCACAATCCATGCATCGGCTTGCCTGCGTTTTGATTTTTTTAGCAGAAAAATCTTTATAAATTTCATCGTAATCTTTAACTCGAACTTCTGGTTGTCGTGATTCGGGTAACTCTCTTTTATATTTTAAAAAACCTTGTGGATCTGCCATCTTTATAAATGATTAAAAAGTAAATAGGAATAATTTTCTTGGATAAACTTGAAAAGTAAATTAAACGATCAATGCTTTAGCCTCTTTTTTCTTTTCTAAAATTGCTTTATAATCTCTTGGTATCACTTTTACAAAAGTGTGTTTTTTAAGCTCCCAATTATTTAAAATATCCAAAGCTTTTTTGCTACTGGTATAAAGAAAATGTTCTCGTAACAATGTTCTTACATTTTCAAAATCAGCATCATCCATTTGATCTAAATCAACCAATTCCGGATTATATTGATTTTCGAAATCCCCCCAATCATTATAAATATAAGCAATTCCACCACTCATTCCAGCTGCGAAATTTTTTCCTGTTTTTCCTAAAACAATAATTCTGCCTCCCGTCATATACTCGCAACCGTGATCTCCGATTCCCTCCACAACAGCCTGCGCACCTGAATTTCGTACCGCAAATCTTTCCCCTGCCAAACCCTTGATAAATGCTTTTCCAGAAGTCGCGCCATAAAAAGCGACATTACCAATAATGATATTTTCACCTGCTTCAAAAGGTGCATTTCGATCAGGAATAGCAATTAGTTTTGCACCTGATAATCCTTTTCCAAAATAATCGTTCGATTCTCCTTCCAGAGTAAAAGTCAACCCTTGGACGGAAAATGCTCCAAAACTTTGTCCAGCGGATCCAATAAATCTAAATTTATAAGTATCCTCTGGCAAGCCTTCTAAACCATATCTTTTAGAAATTTCATTGGACAAAAGTGTACCAACTGCCCGATCAGTATTTTTTACAAAAAAAGTGGTATTCGAGCTTTTACCTTCATCTAAACTTTTCCCGATATGACTTAAAAGTTTCCAATCTAAAATTCCTTTTAATCCATGATCTTGTTCCACTTTTTTGAATTGTCCAATTGACTCATCAGCAGATTCTTTAAAAAGAATTGGACTTAGATCTAGCGTTTTATATTTCCAATTGGAAATGGCTTTTTTAGTTTTTAATAATTCTACTTTTCCCACCATCTCATCTATAGTTCGGAAACCTAGTTGTGCCATATATTTCCTCAGATCCTCCGCCAAAAAAGTAAAAAAGTTAACAATGTGCTCTGGGTCAGCAGTAAAGCGTTTTCGTAAATCAGGATTTTGGGTAGCGATGCCGACAGGGCAAGTATTCATATGACATTTTCGCATCATAATGCATCCTTCTACTACCAAGGCTGCAGTAGCGACTCCCCATTCTTCGGCGCCTAATAAAGTTGCAATTGCCAAATCTCGCCCAGTCCGAATTTGTCCATCCGTTTGTAAAACCACTCGATCCCTTAATTTATTTTTGACTAAAGTTTGATGGGATTCTGCCAAACCAAGTTCCCAAGGCAAGCCAGCATGTCTAACCGAGGTCAGCGGCGAAGCTCCTGTCCCACCATCATGTCCTGAAATCAAAATAGCATCGGCATGCGCTTTGGCAACTCCTGCCGCAATAATTCCAACTCCAGTTTTGGAAACTAATTTTACATTAATTCTAGCAGCACGATTGGCATTTTTCAAATCATATATTATTTGTGCTATATCCTGTATCGAATAAATATGATGGTGCGGTGGAGGTGAAATTAAGCCAACACCTGGCGTTGAATTTCGAACTCGACCAATCCAATCATCTACTTTGTGTCCAGGCAGTTGACCACCCTCTCCAGGTTTTGCTCCTTGGGCCATTTTGATCTGCAACTCATCAGCATTAGTTAAATAATGGCTAGTCACACCGAATCTTCCACTTGCTACCTGCTTGATGGCAGATCGTTCCCAGTCTCCATTTTTCTTTTTACCAAAACGACGAACATCTTCTCCTCCTTCACCACTATTACTTTTAGCTCCAATTCGATTCATGGCTATCGCTAAGGTAGAATGTGCTTCGTGGGAAATAGAACCAAAGGACATGGCTCCAGTAGAGAAGCGTTTAAAAATATCTTCGACTGGTTCAACTTCCTCGATAGGTATAGATTCTCCTTTTCGAAAATCTAAAAGTCCTCGAAGCGTACAAGCTTTTTCGGAGCGTTCATCAATTAATTTTGCATACTTTTGAAAGGCTTCAAAATTTCCTTTTCGAGTAGCATATTGCAATAAATGGATGGTCTGTGGATTGAATAAATGAAATTCTCCATCCTCCCGCCAAGCATAAATTCCTCCATTTTCTAAAAATTTATTGTTAAGAGATTTTTCAGGAAACGCTTTTTTAAATTTAGCGATGATCTCCTTAGCAATTTCATCGAATCCAAGTCCTTGTAATCTCGAAACTGTTCCTGTAAAACAATGCTGAATCACTTTGGAATTGATTCCTAATGCTTCAAAGATTTGTGCACCTTTATAAGATTGTAAAGTTGAAATTCCATTTTTTGACATAATTTTTAATAGACCTTTCCCTATGGCTTTGACATATCTTTTATGCAAAACTTCAAGGGTAAATTCTGGTTCAAAGAATTTTTTCTCAAATAAATCATCAATGGTACGGAAGGCCATATATGGATTAATGGCATCAGCCCCAAATCCAATCAAGGTAGCAAAATGATGAGTTTCCCAAATATCTCCACCTTCAATAACTATAGAAGTTTTAGTTCTTAAACCTTCTCGAATTAAATGATGATGTATAGCTCCTGTAGCTAAAAGTGTTGGAATGGGCGCTGAATTAAGGTCAGCAGAAGCGTCTGATAAAACCAAGATATTTGCACCATTTCGAATTAGATCTTCAGCAGTTGCGCAAATGTAATCTATGGCTGCTCTTAACCTTCCTTTTTGTCCATCAGGCTTAAAAACTAAATCAATGACTCCGGTCTGGTAATCGTTATGTTGCAGATTTTTTATTTTTAAAAGTTCCTCATGCGTCAAAAGTGGTTGAGCCAGATGAATAGATTTGGCGTGAGAAGCATCCAATTTTAAAATATTATTTTGACTTCCAAGCTTTGTAAATAGTGACATAACACTATATTCACGGATCGGATCAATCGGTGGATTAGTTACTTGGGCAAACAATTGTTTGAAGTAATTAGCAAGATGCTGAGGTTGTTGTGAAAGAATTGCAAGCGGTGTATCTGTACCCATCGAACCAATCGGTTCTGTCTCCGCTTTCACCATTGGTCCTAAAATAAACTTTAGGTCTTCCTTAGTGTACCCATGTAGTTTTTGTAATTGTAGCAAACTGGCTTGATTGATTACGTGCTCAGTTTCGTTAACTAAAGGAATGTCCTTTAGCACCAATTTATGTTCATTTAACCAATCTTGGTAAGGCAATCTTTGACAAACTATTCGCTTTAATTCTTCATCTCCGATAATTCGATTTTCATCCAAATCTGCAATCAACATTTTCCCAGGTTGAAGCCTTCCTTTCGAAATAATGGTGGAAGGATCAACTGGCAAAGCCCCTGCTTCTGATGCCACAATTAATACATCATCTGCCGTCAAGCAATACCTTGAAGGGCGTAATCCATTTCGATCTAAAGTTGCTCCAACTAAAATTCCATCAGTAAAACAAATGGAAGCAGGGCCATCCCAAGGCTCGATTAAATTTTCGTGATAATCATAAAATGCTTTTTTGTAATCAGCCATTTGACTATCCTGTTGCCATGCTTCAGGGATCATCATCATCAAGGCATGAGGCAATGTTTTACCACTCAAAACCAGAAATTCTAATACATTGTCAAAGGTTCCTGAATCAGACAAACCTGTTCCGCAAATTGGTTTTAATTTTTCTAATTCATCCTCTGTAAAAATCTCTGAAGCCAATTGTGCTTCACGTGATTTCCACCAATTGATATTTCCTTGAATGGTATTGATTTCTCCATTGTGCGCTACATATCTAAAAGGTTGAGCAAGTTTCCATTTTGGTTGGGTATTGGTACTAAATCGAGAGTGAATGGTCGCAATGGCTGACTTAAACTGTGCATCGTGCAAATCAGGAAAATAAGGTCTTAATTGAAAAGTAGTTAATTGACCTTTGTAAATAATTGTCTTGTAGGAAAGGGAAGTGATGTAGAAAATTTCCTTTGACTGAGGATAAGTCCGGTGTAAATTATGCGTAGCATATTTTCTTAAAATATATAATTTCCTTTCTAAATCTTTTGAATTTAAATATTCTATTGGTTTTAAAAATACCTGTTCCATCCTTGGTTCAGATAAAACAGCAGACTCTCCTAACTCCTCATTATCAGTTGGAATTTTTCGATAGCCAAGTAACTCGAAGCCCATCTCATCAATATAATCATTGAGTAATACTCGACATTGATTCCGTAAATTCTTTTCTTTTGGAAAAAAAATTACGCCAACTCCGTATTTACCAAAATCAGGTAAATTAAACCCAAGCTCTCTACATTTTTTCTCAAAAAATTCATGGGGTGTTTGTACTAAAATGCCTGCTCCGTCGCCGGTGTTGGGTTCACAACCACAGGCTCCTCGGTGCTCCATATTTTGTAACATGACCAAAGCATCTTCTATCAGCTGATGAGTTTTAATCCCCTTTAAATTTGCGATGAGTCCAGTTCCACAAGAATCTTTTTCGAGCTCTGGAATGTATAAGCCTTTTTGCTGGGCGGTATTTCCTCCTTCCATTTTGCATCAATTTTATCTGGTTAGCAAAAATTAGGCAATTCAAACAATGCGGTTCACACTCTGTTAAGATTAAAACTATTTTTAATATGATTTATTAAAAAAGTATTTCTTATAAAAAAGAAAGTATTATAATCTCATTTGAAAATTTCAAAATTAATTTTTAAAAAATGTTAAGATGAAAATTTAAATCTAAGTCTCTCTCTTATACAAATCACCGA
>CAYGRM010000390.1:0-6277 GCA_964352225.1 uncultured Saprospiraceae bacterium
GTCTTTTTTCACCACATTTCGTTTTTTTCTCGGGCAATAACTAAGGCTATTCCCCTCCAAAAAAGCCTCATTTGGCAAAAAAATACACTATAAAAAATTTTAGCACACATTTCAAAACAGTCTCTTAAATAATTCTTTTTATTTTTTTAGTTTTGAGAATGCTAAATTTAACTTAACTAATTTTAATACTTCAGCGAATGACAAGATGCCATTTTAATACATTTACTCCAATGTTACTTATCGTATCATTTGTAATTGTATTGTTATTGATATTACCCTCTAGTTGCAAAACCGAAGAAACAATTTCCTCCTCCTCTTTTACCAAGTCTGTTCCAGCAATAATCGATTTTAATTTTCATGTAAAACCAATTCTTTCAGATCGGTGTTTCGTTTGCCACGGTCCAGATGCCAATACCCGGGAAGCAGGTTTAAGGTTTGACACAAAAGAAGGAGCATTTGCAGCTTTAGGTGATGTTAAAGATCATCATGCTATCGTTGCCAATGATCTTGAAAATAGTTCATTAATCCAACGAATTTTTACAGAAAATTCAGAAGACATCATGCCGCCACCTGAGTCAAATTTATCCTTGACGAATTACGAAAAAGAAGTCTTAAAAAAGTGGATAGAACAAGGAGCGGAATGGAAAGAGCATTGGTCTTTTTTACCCATTAAGAAACCTACAATTCCAAAAATAGAAATTGGGAAAGTAAATAATCCTATCGATAATTTTGTTTTGGAAAAATTAAAAAACCAAAACATTCAATCTATGGGAAAAGCTACTAAGGAGCAGTTAATTCGACGAGTCACTTTTGACCTAACAGGCCTACCTCCTTCCCTCGAAGAGATCGATAATTTTTTAAAAAATAACTCCCCTGGTGCTTTTGAAAAAATTGTAGATGCATTGTTAGAAACTGACGCTTATGCCGAAAATATGACCACCAAGTGGCTTGACTTAGCTCGTTATGCAGATTCTCATGGCTATCAAGATGATTTGGAACGAATTATGTTTCCATGGCGGGATTGGGTAATTCATGCTTTCCAAAAAAATATGCCTTATGACCAATTCGTCACTTGGCAATTAGCAGGTGACCTTTTGCCTAATGCAACAAGGGAACAAATCATTGCCACAGCTTTTAATCGAAATCATAAAATCACCCAAGAAGGCGGTGTCATTCCTGAAGAATATCGAGTAGAATATGTTTCCGATCGAACACAAACTTTTAGTTCAGCCTTCCTCGGACTAACTTTTGAATGTGCCAAATGCCATGATCATAAATATGATGCGATCTCTCAAAAAGACTATTATAGCCTCTTCAGTTTTTTCAATAATGTTCCTGAAAAAGGCCTGATTGAACCATATGGAGCAATCCCTGAACCCTACATAAAATTGACTCAGCAAGAGATAGAAGAATCATTACATTTTATCAAAAACCTTGATACGCTTAAAGAAATCCCTTTGATGGTCATGCAGGAAATGCCGGAAAAACGACATGCTTTTATCCTCAATCGCGGAGCTTATGACAAACCAACTACTCCCGTCAGCTCTGAAATGCCCATGTCAATTTTAGCTTATAACCTGCCTACCGGTCAGGTAGGCAATACATTTACAAATAATAGATTAGGTCTTTCAAATTGGCTTTTTGATAAAAAAAATCCGCTTACCGCTCGAGTTACGGTCAACCGACTTTGGCAACAATGTTTTGGAAAAGGAATAGTCGCCACACCTGATGATTTTGGAAACCAAGGTTCATTGCCTACCCATCCTGAATTACTCGATTGGTTAGCATTAGAATTGATGGGCAAAAATTGGGATTTAAAAGCTACTCTAAAAACCATTGTGATGTCTGCCACCTATCAGCAATCATCAAAAGTAACGGAAGAATTATTAGAAATAGATCCTGAAAATAATTTATTGGCTCATGCTCCCCGGCTTAGATTATCAGCTGAAATGATTAGAGATCATGCTCTTTCTGTAAGTGGATTATTGGATAAAACTGTCGGTGGTCCAAGTGTCAAACCATATCAACCAGATGGACTTTGGGCAGAAACGATTGGCGGTGGAGGTGGAAGTTTAGCAAAATATATTCAAGATCAAGGTTCGAAAATCTATCGTCGAAGTATTTATACTTTTTGGAAAAGAACGGTTCCTCCACCAAGCATGATGACATTTGATGCGACGTCTAGAGATATTTGTGCGGTCAAACGACCTACAACAAGTACTCCATTGCAAGCCTTGGTGATGCTCAATGATCCACAAATTATTGAAGCTTCAAGAGTTCTTTCCTATCTCGTCATAGAACAAGAAAATGAAGTAAAAAATAGAATTGCTATGATGTTTAGACTTGCTACTTCGCGAAATATTAACGAAGATGAATTACAAAATCTAGTAAGTTTCTTTGAGGGAGAAAAAGAAAAATTTCAGGCTTCGCCAAAAGATGCAAAAGCATTGTTACAAATTGGGGAATATCCACAAAGGGATTTATTGGACGATGCAGAATTAGCGGCTTATACCATTATTGCAAATACTATTTTTAACTTGGATGAAACGATTACAAGAGGATAATTTTTTTAAAAAAACAAAACTCACAAAGTGACTCAATTACTTTTAAATTAATACCTCAAGTTAGAAGTCGTAATTTACTGTCACTTGAATTTTCCAGATCTAATCCCAAAACTTTGTATAAGGAAAATTGAAAGGAAAACCACGAGCAACACGGAGCGGAAGAGGATCGATGAAAAATGAGGGTGCGGGTGCCTGCCTTGTGAAAAGCATTTTTTTCACCTAGAATTTTTTGGTTCTTTTTTTTTCAATGAAAAAAAGAACAATGTTCAAATCGTCCACCAAGTTACAAAAGCAAAACAAAAGTGACTTTTTAAAACTAATAAAACCCATGTCAAAAATAATTCAAGATCGAAAATACCAAATGAATCGCCGAGCATTCCTTTCCAAATCTAGTATGGGAATCGGCGTAGGAGCACTCTCCTCTTTACTTGGCGGATGTAATCTTTTCGATCAATCCCCTTCCGGTATTTTGACTCAAAAAAATAACTTACAAGGCATTTTAGACGCACCTCATTTTGCCCCAAAAGCGAAACGAGTTATTTACCTTTTCCAAAGCGGCGGTCCTTCACAATTAGAATTATTTGACTATAAACCATTACTGAATAAAAGAAGAGGAGAAGACCTTCCCGAGTCAATCCGAAATGGTCAACGCCTGACTGGAATGTCCTCTGGACAAGAATCTTTTCCCTTGGTCGGATCACTTTTTGACTTCAATCAGCATGGCGAAAATGGAACATGGATGAGTAGTCTCATGCCCTACACTTCTAAAATTGTTGACGAACTTTGCATCATCAAATCAATGCATACCGAAGCGATCAATCATGATCCAGCAATCACTTTTTTCCAAACAGGATCACAACAACCTGGACGACCCTGCATGGGGTCTTGGTTGAGTTACGGGATGGGAAGTATGAATGAAAATTTGCCCACCTTCACCGTTTTACTTTCGCGCGGAACTGGTCGAAAATTCGGCCAACCACTTTACTCTCGTTTATGGGGAAATGGTTTTTTACATTCACTTCACCAAGGCGTACAATTTCGTTCGGGAAAAGATCCAGTTTTATATCTCAAAGATCCTGAAGGTCTGGACAGAACTAGTCGAAGGAAAATGCTAGATCATATCGCCGAACTAAATTCGAAACAACTGGAAGAATTTGGTGACCCCGAAATCAGCAGCCGAATCGCTCAATATGAAATGGCTTATCGCATGCAAACTTCAGTTCCCAAAGTCGTTGATATTTCCAACGAACCAGATCACATTTATCAAATGTATGGTCCCGATTCAACACAACCTGGAACATATGCTGCCAACTGTTTGCTCGCTCGAAGATTAGCAGAACAAGACGTTCGATTTATCCAATTATATCATATGGGTTGGGATCAACATGAGAATTTACCGACTCAAATTGCGGGTCAAGCAAAAGATGTAGATCAAGCAACTGCTGCCTTAATTTTGGATTTAAAACAGCGAGGAATGCTTGATGATACTTTAGTCATTTGGGGAGGAGAATTTGGTCGAACAAACTACTCGCAAGGTACTTTAACCTACAACAATTATGGTCGAGATCATCATCCTCGATGCTTTACCATTTTTATGGCAGGAGGTGGAGTAAAACCTGGAATGGTCTACGGCGAAACGGATGAGTTCGGTTATAATATTGTCAAAGATCCGGTACACGTTCATGATTTCCAAGCAACGATGCTACATCAATTAGGCATCGACCATGAGCAACTAACTTATAAATATCAAGGCAGAAGATTTCGGCTAACCGATGTTCATGGAAAAGTTGTAAATGATTTGTTAGCCTAATAAAAGCATGGAAAAATGGATAGACGAAAATTCGTAAAATCAACTTTGACCACACTCGCAGCTACTTCTTTTTTTCAAAAAAGTTCTTTTTCTTTTTTGGAAAAAAACATAGTTTTTAAAGACTTAATCATTGGCCATAATTCTCATCGATATAAAATTGATATGAATTGGGGAGCGTTGAATTCCAATTTTTATCCAGTCAATGATTGCCATGAAATGGTACAAGATTCCAAAGGAAGAATTATCCTTTTGACCAATCATACCAAAAATAATATTATCATTTATGACAAATCTGGAAAGTTGATTGAAGTTTGGGGAACTGAATTTCCAGGAGCTCACGGACTCACTTTAAATGTCGAAAACGGAGAAGATATTCTCTATATCGCTGACAATAATCGACATGAAATTATCAAAACAACCATCGACGGAAAAGTATTGTTAGAAATTCCTTTTCCAAAAGATTCAGGAAAATATAAATCCGCCGAACAATACATTCCAACGGAAACTGCTATCGCTCCAAATGGAGATATTTATGTTTCAGATGGTTATGGTTTGCAACATATTTTACATTATAATTCCAATGGAGAATTACTGAATATTTTTGGAGGGAAAGGTGAAGGTGATGAGTTTTTTGATAATGCTCATGGCATATGTTATGATGATCGAGATAAGGAAAATCCTTGTTTGCTGATCACCGCTCGCCAAAGAAATGAGTTGAAACGTTTTTCTTTAGATGGGAAATTATTGGAAGTCATTCCATTGCCAGGAGCCTTTATTTGTCGGCCAGTTATTCATGGAAATGAAGTTTATTTAGCTACAATTTGGTCAGGTGATGGAAGTGCCAATACTGGTTTTATCTCCATTTTGGATAAGGATAATAAATTGATTTCTGCGCCAGGAGGAAGTGCTCCAACTTATCAAGATGGCCAATTAAATTCCATGCATCAAACCATAAAAATTTTCCACCACCCACATGATGTTTGTGTCGATGAGGAGGAAAATTTATATGTGGCACAATGGAATTCAGGGAAAACGTACCCAATAAAATTAACTCGTGTCAACTAAAACTTGAACAGATTTTTTATGAAAAAATTATTACTCTTTTTGATTTCAATTTTTACCTGCAGTTGCAATTCGACTCCAGAAATTGACGCCGTTGAAAATTACAATCAGTTCGCAAAAGATCATTTTTTTCAATTCGCGACCCCAAATATTAAAAGTGAATCAATCCTTTTCAAACAAGAGAATCAAGTCAAATTAATTTTAGATTTACCACAAACCACCATTCATTTTTCCCTCGATGGAACCGAACCTACTCTCTCCTCTCCTATTTTTTCAGACGAAATTGTGCTTAACGAATCAGCTCATTTAAAAGCAAAAGCTTTTCATCCTGAACTCCAACCAAGTGAAATTGTAGAAGCTCAATTTATCAAATTAGGAAAAGAGCTTCCAGTAAAAAATATCTTTATCAATCGAATAGCGAATGAAAACTACCTTGGGAAAGGTCCTCAAGGTTTGATTGATCGAAAAAAAGGGACGACTAATTTTAAATCAAACGAATGGCTGGGATTTGCAGGTGGAGACATGGAAGCAGTTATTGAATTTGCAGAAAAAACTTCTTTCAAAAAAATTACTACAAGTCTTTTGTCTGATCAAAATGCGTGGATTTTTTTACCTAAAAAATTAGAAATTTTTATTTCTGATGATGGTAAGAAGTTTAACTTTATTGAAAAAAAAGTAGTTAAACCAACTAGCGAACATTCAACAGCTAAACTCCATTTTTCAGAAATTAATTTTGAAAAACAACAAGCAAGTTTTGTGAAAATATTGATAAAAAATATTCCATCAATTCCAGAATGGCATCCAGGAAAAGGAACACCTTCTTGGCTATTTATTGATGAAA
>CAYGRM010000391.1:0-6272 GCA_964352225.1 uncultured Saprospiraceae bacterium
TTTTGATGGATTCTAGCTGCTTTTTTAATTTGAATAAATGAAATTCATTTTTTACTCATATTAGATATAATTAAATTTTAATAAAAAATAGGATTTTATAACCCTCATTTTGCATCTGACTTCGAAGAAAAAGATCGGAGAAAGTAACACCTTTTATTTCCACACTTCCAAAAAATGTAAATTATGAAATTTGAACTTTCATCGTATTTATTCCTAATAGACTCGGAAGACAAAAAAATCATCAACACTCTTTGCCTTGCATTTCAAGATAATGGTCGAATGCATGCTTTGATTGGAAAAAAACGAAATGATTTTTCTAAAGGAATAAAAGCTGTAATTTCTTATTGCTATTTTATGGTTAAAAAAATTGGAGGTATTTTTACGTCCAAAGATCAATCAACTTTTTTGTTATTTTATCGAAAAAGTGAACATCATTTTACTATCAAGGACTGGCTAAATTATTTGTATTTAGCTTTTTTTGTGATTGGAGTAAGTCGTTTAGGACAAGTTTTAAAACGTGAAAAATTGATTCGAAAAACAAGGTCTTTACAAATTCAAAAGCATGAAGATCAAGATTTTTTGTACGTTTGGTTTTTAGCACAAGAACAAGAATACAATGGCCTAGACGGATTGATGGAAGCAAAAGAATATATTTTTTCCAAAGGAAGAAATTTGAATTTACCGATTTATATGGAGACAACGGAAGAGCGATTGGTTCGTATTTATGAGCGTTTTGGTTTTGAATTTTACGATTATCGAGAAGATGATTCAATTGATTTGAGAGTGTGGTTTGGAAGATATATGGCCTAATTTTTTTTAATAAAATTTATCAGAAATGAAAGAATTGAAATTTAAACATGACAAAGGTGATATTTTATTTTTAAAAACCTTGCGTAGGCGAGTGAATCAATATTTTAAAGAAAATAAAATTGAGAAAACGGCAAATGGATTTGCCAAAGCGAAAGCGATATTTTTAGTGTTATTATATCTCTCAGTATTTATTGCCATTTTTTTTTCAGAGACGATTTCACAATTATATTTTTGCTACGCAATCAGCGGAGTGTTGACCATTTTCGTTGCACTAAATATTGCTCACGATGCAGCGCATAATACTTTTTCAAAACATAATAGTATCAACAACTTTTTATTATACACTTTTGATTTTTTAGGAGCAAGTGGTTACATGTGGAGATTGAAACATGTGCATTCTCATCATCCTCATGTCAATATTCCCAATATGGATGGCGATATTAAGCAAAGTAATTTAGTACGTATTTTTCCTAACTCACCCTACTTATCTTTTCATCGATACCAATATTTATACATGCCTATTTTATATCTTTTTTATACTTTAATCTGGTTAATGTTTCGAGATTTTAAAGATTATTTCCAAACAGATATTAGCGGAAAACCTTCGATCAAACATCCAACAGCAGAATATGTAAAATTATTGTTAGGGAAAATAATTTTCGTTGGAAGGTTGATAATTTTGCCGACGATTTTGTTACCATACTCATTTTCGCAAATTCTTTTGGGCTTTTTAATTTTTCATTTTTGTGCAAGTTATACTGTTGCTATGGCTTTGATTTCAGCACATGTTGGAGAGCATTCTGTTTATCCTGAACCTAATAAAAATGGAGAAATGTCGCAATCTTGGGTGAGGCATCAAATTGTTACGACTTGTGATTTTGCGACACATAACAAAGTAATTACAAATTTATTTGGAGGGTTTAACCATCATGTAGTTCATCATTTATTTCCGAACATTTGTCATATTCATTATCCACAGCTAACTAAAATTTTAGTAAAAACCTGTGATGAATTTGGGATGCCTTATTATGCTAACTCGACACTTTTTGATGCGGTGAAATCACATTTGAAATTTTTAAAAATTAGAAGTGTGCTGGAAGAGAAGGTGCCTTATTTGGAAATTTAATTTTATTACCTGTTTCATTAAAAAAAAGAAAAAAGTGATGCTGACTTTCACCAACCTCACTTTTAATAAAACCAACTTTTTCTTTATTAACAATATCTAGTACTCCTGACGGGGTTCGAACCCGCAATCTCTGCCGTGAAAGGGCAACGACTTAACCAGTTTGTCCACAGGAGCGGATTGGGAATATCGAATATCCAACAAGGATTTATGATTTGAGAAGTTTGACGATACTTCTCAAAGTAAGATCTTTACAATCATCGTCAAAATTCTCAAATCCTTGTTCTCAAATCGATATTCGATACTCCCACAGCGAGAGTATAAGGATTCGAACCTTAGCGTAACGGTTTTGGAGACCATCCGACACAGCCTACGCTTACTCCCATTTCTCAATAAAGATGTCTTTGTCATCTTGCTAGGACTCGAACCTAGACCACAACATTCAAAGTGTTGTATGCTGCCTTTACACCACAAGACTATTTAGTCTTGTTGCTGGATTTCATTTTTCATACTTATAAATTTATTCTTAGATAAGTCCTGCGCCTTAAGTCAAGTTAAAATTGAAATCAACATTTCTGCTAGTCATTTTTTATTCCAATTTTAACTTGACCGCAGGACTTATCTAAGAATGAGAAAAAAATTTAGTTGCGAAGAGGGGATTCGAACCCCTAGCTTAGGGTTATGAGCCCCAAATGTTAAACCGTTACACTACCTCGCATTATTAGTGGCAACATGGGAATCGAACCCTACCCTCTGGTTTTTCAGACCAACGCTCTCACCTGGTGAGCTATGTCGCCAAATATTATAACAATATATTTACATTCGTCTTGACGGACAGACTCGAACTGTCATCTTACTGCATATAAGGCAGCAGCTCTAACCAATTGAGCTACATCAAGATTACGTTCTGTCAAGTGGAATCGAACCACTATCCTCTGCGCCACAAACAGATATTCTAACCAATTAAACTATGACAGATTTTAATGCTTTTTCATTTTCTTAGATCAATTCTGTGTTTTAAGTCAGGCAAAAATTAAAATCAACACTTCCGTTGGTCGTTTTTTATTTCATTTTTTATCTGACCACAGAATTATTCTAAAAGGGATATTTTTTTTTAAAACAATACATTTACGTATTATTATATTTCGTTTTTTAGAAAAAAAGAACTTGAGAATACAGTCTTTTGTGGACAAACTTTACACAGATTATGGTCGATGTTGCTGCATCAACGTTCCTGTGGTTTCCACTTCGCCCTGTTGCCAGATTGAAGTATAAGTCCAATGCCTTTTTTGTTTCCGAAGAAACTACGTTGCAATTGATCGGCACCTTAGACGTGGCCTGTATAGCGGCTCTTTGTCCGCCCTTTACAGCTACGAGGGTTGGCTCCCCCACCATTAACAGCCGTCCCGATTCCTCGGGAGGGTCTGATCGAATGTGCACCATGTACAAGAACCTTGCGGGCACTCGTACCCCATATTTTTCAATGGGTTTAGGCATCTACTACATTGCAACGCCCGAGACTTTCGCTTTTTCTTTTTTGGAAAACGGTTTTACAGACCATCGCAAAAAGTGTCTGGACATTCGAAAGAAGTGTCTCGGGTATGGCTCCGTAGATTTTCGCCTACAGAATACCAAAACTCCTTCCTGCAAACCTCGCGGTTCACGATATTTCAGGATAACGATTCGTTGCCAAACGGATACCCTTGATACTGAATCACGCTATCATAAAAGTGGATAACAATTATGTAACATTAATTCTACAACTTTCCCTATTGATGTCTCCACCTCAACTTCGATGTCCTTCTCGAAGTATGTTGATCCCCTTCCCTCAGCGGTCGCCCCTAGGAATTGAATGCAACACGATAGTTGCTTGCTTACTCAAACTTCTCTAAAAAAAAGTTCCCAATGCCGTTACTTCAACATCAGATTTATCCCAGTTACCCGGTTTATTTAAGGACAGTAAGCTGCCCCGACTTTAGTAAGTGCAAGCACTAACTATCATCGATTTTCTTTCATTACCTACCATATCGGTAGGCAGGTTCAATGAACATTATTCGTTTGACGATCTCTCATACAACTTGAATATCTTCTGTTCCGAAGGATGGATTCGAACCATCAGCCTCCCGCGTATCAGGCGATTGCGCTAACCGTTGCGCCACATCGGATTGTTTATGGAAAATATTCTAACAATACTTTCACATGGAGCCGGTAACCGGTCTCGAACCGATAATCTCTTGATTACAAATCAAGTGCAATACCTATTATGCTATACCGACTTTTGCGACTTGAGTAGGACTCGAACCTACAATCTGCACTTTAACGGAGTGCTGCATTACCAATTTAGCTATCAAGTCATTTTCAAAAAAAAATCGTAGCAATGGTGAGATTCAAACCTGTCCGTCGACAAGCAGGCTCACAACCTTCTCCGTGTAAAAGAGCTGCGCTGAGCCATTGCGCCACATCGCTATTTTCAAAACATTTTTTTAGAGTGCACGATTGGATTCGAACCAACACATTCGAGATTTGCAGTCTCGCCCCTTATCCAGTTTGGGTACATGCACTTTTTGGGAATATCGAATATCCAACAAGGAATGATGAATATCCAAGGAACTACCAAAACAACTTTTTACAAAATTGGAAATTGGTTATACCTTGTTGAATATTGGATATTCCCCTTGTTACCCCGATGGGACTCGAACCCATAACCTGCGGTTTAAAAGACCGCTACTCTAGCCAGTTGAGCTACGAGGTAATAATTGAATCAGCGGAAGAGGTGGGAGTCGAACCCACACGAGTCGTTAGCTCCTAACTGTTTTCAAGACAGCGACCACCGCCCTTTGGCTTGCCCTTCCTTTTGAATTTTCGTACAGAGGAGAACAAGGGGATTGAACCCTCACCTCAACGAATCGAGGACTCGCTTAGCAGGCGAGCGCAGCAAACCAGTATCTGCCTATTCTCCTTTTTTTTCGTTACACGTTTTACGATGGACGTTTTACGTTTCCCCATCACGCTTTATTTAGAATAAAATCTATTTTTCAAATCTGACTTTTCAGATTTTATATTTTCAGATTTTGTATTTTGAGCGAACAATCGGATTCGAACCGATATACCCTGATTGGAAGCCAGGAATTCTGCCGTTGAACTATGCTCGCTTTTTTTCAAAAAATATAGTACCTCAGGAGGGACTCGAACCCCCAACATCGTGTTTCTAAAACACGCGCCTCTGCCAGTTGGGCTACTAAGGTTTTTTGTGAAAAAGGTAGGACTTGAACCTACAAGGTTATTTAAAACATCGATTTTACAGACCGACACGCTACCAATTACGTTCTACTTTTCCAGTTGTAGCCATGCAGGGGTTCCCTGCCTGACCGGCAGGCAGGGAACCCCAATCTGAAGATTCGTAATCTTCTGTCCTTCCAATTGAACGACACGACTAAAAAAATGTATCCTCGATGAGATTCGAACCTGTCTGCCGACTAGGCAGGCTCATACTTAATAGGGCTTAAACCTACTGCCTCTGCCGGTTGGGCTACGAGGATATTCATAGCTATATATTTCAAAATTTGTCTAAGCAGTAGGAGTCGAACCTACACCCCCTACATTCCAAATGTAGTGCTCTGCATTAAGCTACGCCTAGAGATAAAAGTGGAAGGAATGGGAATCGAACCCAACTCACAATGGTTGCAAACCAACATCGCCTTGCCTTGGTACATGTCCCCCCAGTCATAATTATGATTCTTAAAAAAAACTGTGATTCTAAGTCAAGTTAAAATTGTAATTAACTCTTCTGCTAGTCGTTCTTAATTCCAATTTTAACTTGACCACAGGTGTTTTTCAAGAATGTAAAAAACTATTCTCTTTTGAATAGTTAGCGGTGAAGACGAGATTCGAACCTGTCTGCCGACAGGCAGGCTCGCAACTTGAGGATAGACAATCCCCCACTCTACCTGATTGAGTTACATCACCGTATAAAACTAAATTTTCAATTTTGACATACTTCTCCTGTTTACCGACATGACATTTCAGGTAGATATTAAGTAGGAGAAATTTGCAAATGGAGATTATTACTTTTTTACAACCCACCTAATCGGTCGGCAGGCAATAAACTTACATCTACATTTATTTAAAAATTTGAATTGATTCCCTTTTAGGTTTATATGAGTTTTGACAATGTGTTTTCCACCTTTTCATTTTACTCCATACAAAAAATATATTTCGCTATTCACTTTCACGAATAGCTTCTTTGTTCAATTTTATCATTTCAAATTGAAGCAGAACGAATAGACTTATTTCTTAAAAAAAATTAGAAGTTGTTTCGCAGCTGCTTTATTTCTAACAG
>CAYGRM010000392.1:0-6271 GCA_964352225.1 uncultured Saprospiraceae bacterium
ATACTAAGGACAATGTAGAGTTAAAAAAGCAGGAACGGAAAGCTATTCGAGCTTCACACTCAGCGATGAAATCTGCGATGAGTGTGATTTCTGGAGATCCTGATAAACGGGCAATGTTTGATATGGCAATGGAAAGGGTAGCAGATGATGTAGCTAACAAAGTTGGTGAAATGGAAAGGTTTATGGAGATGTCGTCAGGATTTATGGATTCGATTGATTTACAAAATGGAGTTTTTGAAGAAGAAGGAATCAAAATGTTGGAGGAGTATGAAAAGAAAAGTAATCTTTTATTGATGGGGGATGGATCCTCTTCTGAGACGTTGGATTTGAATAGTGAAGTAGCTCGACCACAAACTCGCCAAGAAGGTAGTTCTGAGAATTATGAAAATTTATTTGAGTAATAAAGTGGATAGAGGTCAGATCGTATATCAATAAAAATGATATTTAATCTGACCTTTCTCCTCTAAAAATAAGAGAATAAACCAATGGAAATCATTACTTCCCTACAATTTTTCAAAAGAGATTTTATAGTCACGATAAAAAATTATCGAGAGGTTTTCCCTTTTATTAAAACGAATAAATTGTGGAAAGGATTTCTTGATTATAGTTGGGTTACAAAATTTTTACTATTGGTTGGAGGAATTATGAGTTTGAAATTTGCTGGTGTATTTAATGATTTTTTTAATCAAACGTCACAACAAGGAATATCATTTAACACCCTAGGGAATTTAGTAGGGAATACGATTGATGAGGGCTATGACCTTTTTATGATGAGTGGATTTAAGTATGCCATTTTGATTTTATTGGAAGTAGTGATTTTTCATTTTGCTCGAAAAACGCTCGAAATATTGACTGGGGAAAAGGCAGAGGCAAGTTTAAACTCATTTGTTCAAGCACAAGTTCGAATGATCAAAGTTGTTTTATTTGCCTACGTAATGGAAACTATTTCTACAGTTATAGCGGGGGTGGGGCTTTCCATTTTAGGATTGCAGATTATCAAACCAGCGATAAATTTTGTTATCCAATGTTTCTTTTTAGGATTTGTAATTATTGATAATTACAATGAAATTTATCATATGACGATTAAGCAAAGTTTTAAATATACTCGACAATATACAGGAGTATCTATTGGAATTGGAATCGTTGTTTATGTTTTGATGTTGCTTCCAGTTTTGGGCGCTTTTTTAGCACCACTTTTAGCAGCGGTGACTGCCACCATTACGATGCATGAACTAGATAAAAAAGATGATTCATTGGAAGAGGTATTTGTGGAAAATGCATTTTAAGATTTTTCCTATGAAAAATATCAACAACTTCTAAAATAAGAAAAAAAGTGCTGTTAGCTTAAATAAGTTAACAGCACTTTTTTTCAAAACCTTTATTCAGGTACCAAATATCAACTTATAATTTTACAAAGCGTTTTGTAAAATTTTTCTCCTTCGATCTTAAGTTTAAAAAGTAAACTCCTGCCTCAAATGAATGAATATTTAATTCTAATCCATTAGCGGTAATATCTTCCATTTCAAATTCACGATTCAATATTACTTGACCTTGTAGATTTAAAATTTGCAATTGTACTGTTTCCGATTGTGTTAAATCTCTATCAATTTTTACCGTAACAAAATCAGTTGCTGGATTTGGTGAAATCGATAAATCAAGAGTATTTGTAGTTCTATTTGTCGTGAATGAATTTCCTCCAGGATTGGTAAAAGCTGCTGAGCGAGTAATTTCAATAAAGTTACTTGATAAACTAAAACAATCATCTGTTAATATAGAAGTTGCTGCATTGTCACCAGCTCCTACCAAAATATTTCCACTATAAGACAATCCCCAAACTCTACAAACTCCAACACCAGCACCTTCAAAGTTTTGAGAATTTCCAGGAGGAACTCCAAGAATATTATTTTGATCGTCGGTAATTACATAAGTGAAATTAGAATTAGAAGTTCCTAAACTTTCAAACTCAACAATATCATCAATTCCATCACCTGCGATAATTGCTACTTCCATTTCTCCATCGATAGTTTGAACCGTTCCTCCTTCTGGAGTATCTCGAACGATAGAAATGTAATTTTCAGAAAGATCATAACAGTCAGTTGATAATGATTTATTCATAATATTATCTCCCGCAAAAAGGGTCAAATCACCGGTGAAGGATATTCCCCAAACTCGACAAGTACCAACAGGTGCTCCATCAAAATCAGCACTATCGCCAAGTGGTAATCCTAAAACATTATTATCACTATCCGTAATAATATATCGGTAAGCTAATGGCGAATTATTAACGTGAGCAAACATTACTATATCTGCATTACCATCTTGAGTACAAGTGTAACGAGTAGTCGCTCCTGAAGGCATGGCAACTGTTCCTCCATCTACATCAGTTCGGGTTACTTCAATAAAGTTAGTGGATAATTCAAAGCATCCTTCCGAAAGGGTAGAGGAGGCTGCATTTTCCCCAACTGCTGCTGTTAAATTTCCAGAGTAAGATAATCCCCAAATTCTACAAACACCAACTGGGACTCCTTCGAAATCAAAATCAGGGAAAGGGTGAATTCCTAAAATATTATTATCCGCATCAGTAATCAAATAAGTGTAAGCACTACTTGAAGAAGTGGAATGAGTGTAAGAAATAACATCTGAATTTCCATCAGTAGTACAAACCGTTACTTCATTATTTCCTGAATTATTATTTACTGTTCCTCCATCAGGAGTATCTCGAATTACTTTTACAGGTTCTGAAAAATCCCAGCAGTCACTTGAAAATTGAGTGCCAAAGATATTTTCTCCCATTTCAATGACTACATTTCCAGTATATGAAACGCCCCATGCTAAACAAGTTCCAGAACCTGCTCCTTCAAAGTTTACGGAATTTCCTGGAGGTAATCCAAGTACATTATAATCAGAATCAGTAATTACTAATTGATAATTTTGGTTAAAACCAGCTGCGGTAAAATCGATCATATCATCGTTTCCATCTCCTGGGCATGTGTAAATGGTCATTGCTTCATTGGCATCCAAAGTTCCTGCTGACGGTTGTTCTCTCACTACCGTGATAAAGTTAGCAGACAATTCAAAACAACCATCTGTTAAAGTTGTAGTCGCCGCGTTATCTCCTCCACCTGCAATTATATTTCCAGTATAAGACAATCCCCAAACTCTGCAAACAGCCACTCCAGCTCCTTCAAAATTTTGAGAATTCCCAGGTGGAATTCCTAAAATATTATTGTCCTCATCAGTAATAACATAAGCATAACTTGAATTAGACCCTGAAACATGAGCAAATTCAATGATATCATTTATTCCATTTCCAGGACAAGTGTAAACGGTGGTTTCCGCAGCAGTAGTGCTAACTGAACCTCCCTCAGGCATGTCTCGAATTACAGTTACAAAATTAGAAGAAAGTGCAAAACAGCCATCAGAGAGAGAGGTTGTCAAAGCATTATCACCTGCCATCGCAGTAATATTTCCAGTATAAGAAAGACCCCAAACCAAACAATTCCCAGAACCCGCGCCTTCAAAATTTTGAGAACTCCCAAGAGGTATTCCTAAAATATTTCCATCAATATCTGTAACAACGTAAGTGAAATTTCCAGTAATGGAAGAATGCATAAATGAAATTACATCATCAATTCCATCTCCTGGGCAAGTGTAGACCATTGTTTCAGAATCAGTCGTGTAAACTGTTCCTACTTCCACACCTGTTCTAACAACTTCTATAAAATTATTAGAAAGATCAAAACAATCATCTGAAAGTGATTTATTTAGAATATTATCTCCTCCAAAAATGGTTAAATTTCCGGTATATGAAATCCCCCAAACTCGGCAGGTTCCATTTCCAGCTCCATTGAAATCAATACTATTTCCTGGGAGTCCAAGTACATTATTATTATCATCCGTTACGATGTAACCATAATTTGCAGCTGAGTTAGATATGTGAGTAAAATTGACCACATCTGCTACATCATCACCAGCACAAATCGAAAGTTCAGTTGCCCCATTTTCATCGGTAACTGTTCCTCCATCTACATCAACTCGTGTCACTTCGATGAAGTTATCTGATAAGTCAAAGCATCCATCAGATAAATCTGAAGTAGCTGCATTGTTCCCCATGACCATTGATAAATTTCCAGAATAAGATAATCCCCAAATTCTGCACACTCCTGCAGGAACGCCATTGAAATCAAAACTATTTTCATTAGTCATTCCTAAAATATTATTATCAGAGTCAGTAATTACATAAGTGTAAGCACTATTCGAAGAGGTTGATCTATTGTAATTTACCACATCAGAGTAATCATCAGTTGTACAAACTGAAACAGAATTACTTCCCGCATTATTTTGGATAGATCCTCCATCAGGTGTGTCTCTAACTACATTTACCCGATTGGTAGAAATCTGAAAACAACCATTTGAGATGGGAGTATTCCATAAAAAATCACCTGCCTGAGCAGTCAAATCACCGGTATAACTAAATCCCCAAACGTAGCAAATTCCAGTTCCTGCCCCTTCAAAGTTAAAAGTAGCTGTAGGATTCACACCAAGGATATTATTATTTTGATCAGTTGCGACGTAAACATAATCAGTCGATCCATTTCCTGAATTTTCAAAGTCAATTAAGTCGTCTATTCCATCGCCTGGGCAAGTATAAGCTATCGTTGTTCCTAAAGAAGTTTGGATGGTTGTCGTTTCGCATTGTGCCTGTAAATTAGTTCCGATGCCGAGAAAATACAGCAAAGAAAAAAGAGATAAGAGTTTTACTTTTGTCATAATATTTGATTTTAATGAAATAAATTAATTTTCAATTTCGGCTTAAGATTAATACCAGAAGCTGGTTTCAAGTGTCATAGGCAGGACATAGATATTTTAGATATGATTTTGGATGATTTCGGATTTGATAAAATATATGATTGTAACTTATTGATTATCAATTTTTTAACTCATGTTTTTTCTTTTTTTTGAAAAGTCCGTTATTTAAGTTTTATTATTTTGTGATAATTTTGTGAATATTTAGGATCCTAAAAAATTCAATTATGAAAAATCAATGGAATAAAATTTCGAGAAGAGAAGCGACCAAATGGATTTTTATGGGAGGATCTTCAGTATTGTTTCCGCCTTTTTTGAAAACTCAAAAAAATATTACAATGAACTTACGTGAAATTTCATCTAATGGAAAAATGCTTCCTGTCATAGGTTTGGGAACTTGGCAAAGTTTTGATGTGGGAAACTCCCCGCAAGAAAGAAATCCCTTAAGGGAGGTGTTGAGAATCTTAGTGGAGAGTGGAGGTTCGGTTATTGATTCATCTCCAATGTATGGTCGATCAGAAAAAGTGGTAGGTGAACTAACCTCTGAATTGGGAATTAAAAATAAAATTTTTGAAGCCACTAAAATTTGGACAACAGGGGAGGAGGAAGGCATAGATCAAATGCATGCCTCCATGAATTTGATGGGGGCAATGCCCATGGATTTAATGCAAGTTCATAATCTGGTGGATTGGAAAACTCAGATTAAAACCTTGAAAAAATGGAAAGCAGATGGAAAAATTAGAAATATTGGGATCACTCATTATCACAAAGGTGGGTATGCTGAGATGGAAAAAATCATGAAAAAAGAGCCACTCGATTTTATCCAAATCAATTATAATCTTGCGGTTCGAGATGCGGCGGAAAGAATTTTACCCTTAGCTAAAGATCAAGGTATTGCTGTACTGATTAATCGACCGTATGAAGGTGGTAATTTATTTAAAAAAGTAAAAGACAAAGAAATTCCAGCTTGGGCAAAAGATTTTGAAGCAGAAAGTTGGGGGCAAATTTTTCTAAAATTTATTCTTGCTCACCCTGCGGTTAATTGTGTAATTCCAGGGACGTCTACATCTAAACATATGAAAGATAATGTTCAAGCAGGTTTTGGCAAATACCCCAATCAAGCATTACAAAAACGTTTGATTGAATTTTTTGAAAAATAAATTTTTCAAAAAAAAAGAAGATCAGAAGTTAAACCTCTGATCTTCTTCAAATACTTAATTTGAAGTAAATAAATCAACCGTTTTTCCTTCATCTGCTACTTCGATGGTCACTAATAATTTTCGATTTCCTAATTTTCCTACTTTAAAAATTTTAGTTCCAATGGGATAATTCTCCTCTCGTGTTTGTTTTGGATTAAAAGGCATTCCATAGCTGAAATTTTTATTTTTTGGCCCTTTTACATAAGTTTGAATTCTTGAAAATTTGTTATTTCGCAAATTCACTTTTATGTATTTAACAGGTGAGG
>CAYGRM010000393.1:0-6263 GCA_964352225.1 uncultured Saprospiraceae bacterium
GTATAAGCAGTATAGAGGTTAGGCAATTTTTTTAGAAAAGGAATGTTGGTCATTTTGATTTTTTATATTTACGTTTTTTATAAGCATTTGAAAATATTTTTTTACAAACGGAAATTATCCAATGGCAAAAAAGCAAAGCACTAAAAATTTTGGGGCATACATTGATCGAACAATAAAAATTATTCGGCAAAATTATTTAAAAGCTTTCAAAGAAATTGATGTTGACTTGACGACGGAACAATGGGTTTTGTTGGATAGTCTTTATGAATCAAATGGGATTTCCCAAAATGAATTAGCTAATGGTAGTTTCAAAAACGCCCCAACTGTTTCGAGAATCGTTGATTTATTATGTAAAAAAGGGTTGACCGAGCGGAAAAGATTTGAGAATGATAAAAGACGCTACAAAGTTTTTTTAACAAAAAAAGGAAAAGACACGTATAAAAAAACAAAACCAATTGTAATTAAATTAAGGAAAAAGGGGTGGAAGAATTTATCAGATGAAGATTACGAGTTCTTTTTGCGAATAATGAATCAAATTTTTGAAAACTTTGAAGAGAAAAAATAAAGTAAATCTCCTAGAAAAGAAATATATTTGCCATAGCAACTGTTGCTATAGCAACTGTTAAATATCTTTTGTCATAAAAAATATATCAATCATGTCAGATGTAAATTTAGAATTACCAAAAGTATATAACGATGCGGCAGATTTTATGCCGATCAATGGTACAGATTATTTGGAATTATATGTAAGTAATGCGAAGCAAGCTGCTCATTATTACAAGTCAGCTTTTGGTTTTCAATCTTTAGCTTATTCTGGTTTGGAAACTGGAAATCGAGAAACAGAGTCATATGTAGTGATTCAAGATAAAATTCGAATCGTTTTGACTTCTCCGCTGCGAAGTGGAAGTGATATCGGAAGGCATATTGATAAGCATGGAGATGGGGTAAAAGTAAATGCTCTTTGGGTAGATGATGCTACTTATGCTTACAATACGGCAATGGAGAGAGGTGCAAAATCTTATATGGAGCCTGAAGTAACTGAAAATGAAGATGGTAGAATTGTTCGGTCTGGAATTTATTCTTACGGAGAAGTTGTTCATATTTTTGTTGAACGTAAAGATTATAACGGAGTCTTTTTACCAGGTTTTCAAAAATGGGAAACGCATTATAATCCAGCACCTGTTGGGTTAAAATTTGTGGATCACATGGTTGGAAATGTAGAATTAGGTCGTATGAATTATTGGGTTGACTTTTATGAAAAAGTAATGGGATTCACACAGATATTATCATTTGATGACAAAGATATTTCAACTGAGTTTACAGCATTGATGAGTAAAGTAATGAGTAATGGTAATGGTCGAATCAAATTTCCAATCAACGAACCGGCAGCTGGATTGAAAAAATCTCAGGTAGATGAGTACTTAGAATTTTATGAAGGGGAAGGGGTTCAACATGTGGCGGTAGCAACGGATAATATTGTAAAAACGGTTACAGAACTTCGAGATCGAGGCGTGGAATTTTTGAATATTCCTACCTCTTATTATGATGTATTGGAAGAGCGTGTTGGAAAAATTGATGAAGATATTGATTCATTAAAAGAATTAGGAATTTTAGTAGATCGAGATGATGAAGGATACTTGTTGCAGATTTTTACTAAAACAATTCAAGCTAGACCAACGATGTTTTTTGAAATCATTCAAAGAAAAGGAGCAACTTCTTTTGGAAAAGGAAACTTCAAAGCTTTGTTTGAAGCAATCGAAAGAGAGCAAGAGTTGAGAGGAACTTTATAGGAAAATCGTTTTACAGTTATAACTGTTTAATGTTTTTATAAAAACAAAAATCCGTCAATTGATTTATTTCAATTGGCGGATTTTTAATTGTATCCCGTAGCTGGACTCTCCTGAGTCCAGTCCTAAGAATACTGGACCCAGGAGAGTCCAGCTACTTGAAGATTATTCAACTAAATGATCTTCCAAATCTAAATCATCTTTCACTACTTCATATTCGCCGTAGATATATTCATTTTCTCCAAATGCTAGAATAGGGAAGAAGATAAAAGGAAGAAAAAACAACCCAACTGAAAAAGCAGTAGATCTTCCGAAAGCTTTTGCCATGCCGTTGGTGATGGTAGCTAGTGCTATAAGATTGGCAATTGGAATAAAGAATAAGAAAACCAATGAACGCTCTTTTTTGATGATATCACACATAATAATTAAATTATATATTGGGATTAATGCATGCCATCCTTTTTTTCCAGCTTTTCTAAAAATTCTCCATAGTGATGCATAGCTTAAAATAATTAATCCTTGAATAATATTCATGAGAACCCCAGCTAAAAGCGAAATTCGAAACGAAGGATCTTCAAATAAATCAGCTATATTTTCATCGGACAATGAATGGTAATAAAGTAATCCATAATTAACAATAAGGGGAATCACTATCATTATGGCGAGATATCCAAAGACAGAACCTACGGAAATATTGTATTGATTAGACCGACTGAGTTCTCTTATTCCTAACCCCACAATCAAGAAATATCCAATAAGTGTGATGAGTGGAATCACGATATTGAAAAAAGAATTTCTACTTGAGCTGATGGCACCTATTCCATCATTTTGCATCAGAAAATACATGATGGAGTTAGTAACATAATTTAATGCAAGTAGAAAGACCAGCCACTTTGCAGTAATCTTTAAAAAATTATTAGGCATAAGAAATTCTTTTTAGTTAAAACGAACTAGTTTATTAGGTATGCATTTTTATAAGAAAAAGTAAATGTAAAATAGTACGAAATAATTTTATCCATTCAAGATATTTAAATCATAATCTTCATAAAAACCTAAATCTTGATCACAAAGCAATTTTGTAAAAAAAGCAATTTGTCCAACATGATAAGAAAAATGTTCGGTGATATGAATTATGATACTGATTCCAGTATGATCAAATCCTTGTACTTTTCGATTTCGAAGGAGTTCAGATTCTGAAATATTTTCAATGACTTGAATTGCTTTTTCAGTAACGTCTGTAATTTTTTCTAATAATTCTTTTTTGGAAAAACCGCCTTGAGTTGAAAATTCTAAATCGCGTTGTCGTTCATCTTTTTCATCTCCTAAACTTGCGTGTGCATATTGAGTGATATTTCCACAGAGGTGCAAAATTAAATTTCCAATGCTATTGGTATTTGCATTGGGTTTTTTCCAGACTTGTTCTTCGGTTAATTGTCGAAGACATTTTTCGATACGAGGTAGATTGAGAGAAAGAAAATAGATACTTTGTTGAATGAATTCCTTGGAGATTTTCATTGAGATGAAAAATTATCTTTGTTTTTAAAAATGACGATTTCAACCCTTCGATTGAGTTGACGACCTTCAAAAGTTTTGTTGTCAGCCTTAGGAACAAGTTCGCCTTTTCCGATAACTTCTGATAGCGTATTTTTAAAAAATAGATATCGATTCAAATAATTTTGGACAGCGATTGCTCTTTTTTCAGAGAGTTTTTGATTGTAATCTTCCGAACCCATATTATCGGTATGACCGAGATATTGAATTTTTTCGGGATTGAGATATTGAATTTGCAGCGCAAAGCTATCTAGTTTATTTTGAAATTCATTTTTGATCTTGAAATCATCAAATCGGAAGGCAACCAAAGGCACTTCAAAAATTAAAGTATCTTTTTCGTTCCAATTTCGGTTAGGTAAAATGGGTTCGGTCACAGCTACTATTTCCATTTCTTTTGCCGAAGAGTCTTCCATTGGTTTGTCAAAGAAATTTTTATTCCATGTTTTTTTATTTATGTCTTCAGTAGTTTGATCGACTGAAATTTTATTGGTGTGCCGGTAATTTTGATCGTATAATTTATTTTTTTGAAATAAATATTCAGGGCAAAGCTCTTCGTTTTTATCCAAAGGAATCAATTCAATATCATCAATTAAGATTACGATGTCTCCTTTTTTATTTCTCTCGTTTCGTGCAGCAATGATTTCTTTTTTGGAAAAATAAACGATGGTTAAAAATTTTTCATTTCCAGTAGCTTTATAAACTGATTGGACTTTTCTCCAGCCAGATGTCTGGTTTAAAGACATTTCTTGCTCAAGAGTAAATTCTAAGTTGGGTTTAAAACTGAGTGGATTTTTCTCCCCCGCAATTAATTCTTCTTCCGAGAAGAGCGCTTCTACTACGTACTCTTGTCGATTTAAATTATTGAGAAAAAAAGTAAGTTGGTAGTCTTTTCCTTTTTGGAGTGGGCATAAAATTTTAGTGTATAAATAAACTCTTCGAGCCAAAGGATGATAAAAGTTTTCAACGACAATTAATTCAGAAATTTTCCCCAAATGAGGCACTCTCGAAGCCTTGTCAGTAACGGTTAAATCATAAGGCGGAATTCTGAACCAAGCTTCTGCAGCACATTTTGCACCATATTCTTCGCATTTGTTGATATCCTCAAAACTAGGATTAGCTAAATAGTTTTGACTAAAAAGCGATGTAGTAAATAGTAGAAATAAGATAAAAGTCGATTTTTTCATAACGTTGAAAAAGAAAATAGTTTTGAGGTTAATTCCATCAAAATTAATCACTTAAATATAACGCTAAGAATGAGGAAGGAGACATAATTTCAAAAAAAAGGTTTGCAAAATCCTGTTAAGAATTTAGCAAACCTCTTTTTTAGCATAAAAAATGATCGTTTAATTTAGCTTAGCAAGCGCCTCTTTAATTCGTTTCAATGCCTCAGTTAATTGTTCCTCGCTGGCTGCGTAGGAAATTCTAAAACAATTATCATCTCCAAAAGCAGAACCTGCCACAGCAGCTACATGAGCATTTTGTAATAAATATTCACAAAACTCATCTGAATTATTGACGGTGAAATTACCATCTGATTTTCCAAAGAAGGAACTAATGTCTGGGAAAAAATAAAAAGCGCCCTGTGGATTATTCGTTTTTACTCCTGGAATTTCATCTAATAAAGATTTGACTAAATCTCTTCTTTTTTGGAATGCATCTTTCATTTTATGAGTAGGAGTCAAGTCAGAATTTAAGGCATGAGCACCAGCCATTTGACCAAAAGCAGTAGCCCCACTTGTGAATTGTCCTTGGATTTTTGCACAGGCATCAGCAATCCAAACAGGTGCTCCAATGTATCCTAATCTCCAGCCAGTCATCGCAAACCCTTTAGCAAAACCATTGACTGTTACCGTTCGATCTTTTACCTTATCAATAGATCCAATGCTAAAATGTTTATCTGTGAAGTTGATGTATTCATAAATTTCATCCGATACAATCGTGATGTTTTCATGCTCTGCAACAACATTCGCCATGTCTTGTAATTCTTCTTTTGTGTAAACTGAACCGGTTGGATTACAAGGTGATGAAAATAAAAGCATTTTAGTATTTTCGGTAATGACTTCTTTTAATTGTTCACCAGTCACTTTAAAATCTTTATCAATTCCTCCGCTCACAATAACTGGAGTTGCTCCCGCCATTTCGACTATGGCATAGTATGAAACCCAATATGGTGCAAGAATGACTACTTCATCACCTTTATTTAATAAGGCCAAACATAGATTTGCAATAGACTGTTTTGCTCCATTGGAAACCACAATTTGATTGATGTCAAACTCTAAATTATTGTCTCTTTTGAATTTTGCAACAATAGCTTTGCGTATCTCAACTAGGCCTGGAACTGGAGTATATTTAGTGTATCCATTAGCCAAAGCCTTAACAGCTGCATCTTTGATATGCTGTGGTGTATCGAAGTCTGGCTCACCTAAACTTAAGCTAATAACGTCATGACCTTTAGCAGCTAAGTCACGAGCCAATTGTGCCATTTTGATGGTAGCCGATTCTGACATTTGCAAAACTAGCTGCGAGAGATTTTGGGTTACTGTTGAAGACATTTTATTAGATGTTTTTAATGATTTGTTTTTAAAAAAATTAAGCGCAAAAATAGTTGTTTTATCTAACTAAGGTATCTAATTTTTAAAGTTTTTACAAGGAGTATTTACGGGAAAATGGGGGAGAGGTTGCTTTGAGGAATATCGAATATCAAACAAGGAATAAGGATTTGAGAAGTTTGATGAGGCTGAGGTGAAAAGTACTTTTGAAGTCCTTGTTACTTGTTCAATATTTTGGTTCTAAATGAATTCATTTGGTCATTTATAAAAAGTTATTGATTTATTGATTATTAAGTTATTTCCAAAAGGGTACTTCTATAGATTGTAAGACTAATAACTCATTAACCAATAACTTAATAACCAAATGAAATCATCT
>CAYGRM010000394.1:0-6259 GCA_964352225.1 uncultured Saprospiraceae bacterium
GAATTACTCGCTCGCGTCCATCAACTAATTCTCTTTCATACAGTCCAGCGGGAAGCAAGTAACTCATCAAAGTGGCTAAAATGATGATGCCAAAAAGCATGGCAACCGGATGAGGAATTTTTTCATACCATTTCATAAATAAGAATTAATTGATTTCTAATTTGAAATGTTGAAAATAGAAAAGTTTTTGTAACCATTACAATTTAATTGAATTCCAATTCTTAATTTTGGAAAAAAGAAAGCCAGTATTAAGGATAGAATAGCTATAGAAAATGGTCATTTTTTTAGATCTAAGTGACTTGGATGGAACGGGGATGACGCGGATTGAGCGGATTTTAGGGGATCTGACGATTACTGTATAGCTTACATAATGTTTTTTTGAATAACGATTTATGAACAAGGATTTGAGATTTGAGAAGTTTGACGAACTAATATGGTTAAATTATCATCGGCAAACTTCTCAAATCCTTAGCGAAGCGTTCCTTGTTCAATATTAGATATTCAAATTTATTATGTCAATCACATTGCGGTATAACGGGAAAAATCCGCTAAAATCCGCTTGATCCGTGGCATCCGTGTTCCATCAAACAATACTTTAATTTTAAAAAAACAAAACATGAAAAATTTTATACCAATACTTTTACTAATTTCAATTTTCGTTAGTTGCCAAAATAACAATCCACAACTAGAGAAAGAATTATTAGAAACCAAAGCAAGACTAGCAGTTGCCAATTCAGCTTTGGAAAAGAAAAACGCTACGGCTGAGACTTCTCTAGTCCACGAAGTTTATTTTAATGTTAAAGATGATTTAACTCCTGCTCAGATAGCTCAACTTCACCAAGACATTTTCAAATTAAAAGATATTCCTGTTGTTCATAATTTGGTGGTTGGAGATTTTAAAAACCTAAATGATCCACGAGCCTTGTCTGATTATGAAATCAAAATGTCCATGGAGTTTATAGACGAAAAAGAATATTTAATTTATCAAGCTCATCCAATTCATTTGGCTTTAAAAAAGACAGCTGGTGATCTATTAGCAGGTCCGCCTGCGACTTATGATTTTATCAAAAAATAAATTTCTCCAATAAAAAAGGTCTTTGAAATAATTCAAAGACCTTTTATTATAACAATATATTCACAAAAAATTATTTCGCTTCAGCCATGGATTTAAATTTACCTTTACTCTTCCGAATTCGAACTGCCACCACTTTATATTCAGGACACATGGCTTCGGTATCATGAATATCAGAAGTAATATTATTTACCATAATTTCTGGGAAGTGGAAAGTGGTACTCAATATTCCAGGTTTCACCTCATCAGTAATTCTTGCTTTGACATCAACCTTTCCCCTTGGCGATTCTAGGCAAACATAATCTCCCTCCGCAATCAAATTCGTTTTCGCATCCTCTGGATTAATCATCAAATAGTCATCGGTGAGAATCAATTCATTATTTGTTCTTCGAGTCATCGCTCCGCAATTATAATGTTCCAACTCTCGATTAGTCGTTAGGATGTATGGATAATCTTTTGCGTGTTCCGTTAACTCTTTGGTTTCCTCAAATGCATTAAATTCAAATTTCCCTTTCCCTCTTTTAAATTCTGTTTGATGCAAAATTTGAGTATCCGTTCCATCTTTTGCGACCGGCCATTGCTTTCCATTTTGACCAAGGTTTTCCCAGGTAATTCCTGCAAAGAAAGGAACGATTTGAGAAATCTCTTCCAACATTCCATCAGGCGTATAGTCAGGTTGAGCATAGCCCATTCGATTCATAATGTCCACAATAATTTGACCATCAGGTTTTGTTCCTGGAATAGGTTCCACCACTTGCCGAACTGCCTGGACTCTTCTTTCTCCATTCGTAAAGGTTCCACTTTTCTCTAAGAAAGATGCTCCTGGTAAAATAACATCTGCGTATTTCGCAGTTTCAGTCATAAATAATTCTTGAACGATAACTAGGTCTGTTGCTTCGAGTGCCCGAATCACTTTTTGAGTATTCGGATCAGTCTGAACTACATCTTCTCCAATGATCCAAATGGCTTTTAATTTACCATCAAGTGCAGCATCGAACATTTCTGGAATTTTAAATCCGATTTCTTTCGGTACATCCACTCCGTAAAATTCATTGTATTTTCTATTGACATCTTCATTCGTTATATCCAAGTAACCAGCACCTTGATGAGGTTGAACTCCCATGTCTGCACTACCTTGAACATTGTTTTGACCACGAAGGGGATTCACTCCTACTCCACGTCTTCCGATGTTTCCAGTCAACAAAGCTAAGTCAGCAATTTGCATCACAGTAAATGTCCCTTGCGAATGTTCGGTAACTCCCAAACCATGAAAAGACATGGCATTTGGAGCAGTTGCATAAGCCATCGCAGCTTCTCGAACTAATGCTCGATCAACTCCTGAGACCGCTTCCATTTTATCTAAATCGAGATTTAAAATTTCATTTTTATAATCCTCAAATCCTTCTGTTCGAGCTGAAATAAATGCTTCGTCGGCCAATCCTTCTGATATGATATAGTACATCATCATATTTAAAACTGCGACATTTGTCCCTGGTCGAAGCGGAATATGATAGGTAGCATATCTTGCTATTTCTGTTCGTCGAGGATCAATTACAATCGATACATTTCCAGTCTTCATCGCAAACTGTTTCAGCTTCGCTCCAGTAACTGGATGCGCATCAGTTGGGTTTGCACCGATAACCATGATGCAGTTAGTATCTTTCAAATCATCAATCGAATTCGTTGCTGCACCTGTTCCAAAAGTTCGTTGCATTCCTAGCGCTGTTGGAGAGTGACAAACTCTAGCACAACCATCAATATTATTCGTTCCAACAACCGCTCGAATAAATTTTTGCATCAAATAATTTTCTTCATTCGTACATCTTGAAGATGAAATCCCAGCGATGGAATCTGCTCCAAATTCATTTTTATAGGAGGTCAATTTTTCAGCAATATAATCATACACTTCGTCCCAACTTACTTTTTCAAATTCTCCATTTCGCTTAATCATGGGCGAATTTAACCGCTCAGGATGATCATAAAATTTAAACGCATAGCGTCCTTTCAAGCAAGTGTGCCCTTGATTCACTTCAGCATCGTATGGTGCATGGATACTTACCACTTCTCCATTGGTGGTCGAGACATCGAGATTACAACCTACACCACAGTAGGTACAAATCGTTCGAGTGGTTTCAGTTGCCGTAATTGCTTTGGATTGGAAAATATCAGAAATCGCAGAGGTCGGACAGGCTTGCGAACAAGCGCCACAACTTACACAATCCGACTCCATAAATGACTGATTAAATCCTTTAATGATTTGTGTGTCAAAACCTCTGCCTGCCATGCTCAATACAAATTCTCCTTGCACTTCGTCACATGCTCGAACGCATCGATAACAATTAATACATTTCGACAAATCAGAAGTCATGTATGGATGACTTAAATCTTTTTCTCGATCCAAATGATTTTCCCCTTCTGGGTATCTCACATTTCTAATGCCAACTTGCGCAGCCACCGTTTGCAACTCACAATTTCCATTCACTTCGCAAGTCAGACAATCTAATGGATGATCTGTCAAAACCAATTCAATGATATTTTTTCGTAATTCCAAAATAGATTTCGAATTAGGATAAATATATTGTCCTTGGCCTACAGGAGTATGACATGACGCCATGATCTTGACTTTTCCATCGGCTTCTAATGCCACCTCGACACTACAAACTCTACACGCTCCAAAAGGATCTAGGTTTGGAGCATCGCAAAGTGTCGGTACTAATTTTTCACCTTTGTACCTTTTAATAAAAGATAGAATAGTTTCGCCTTCGTTAATTGCAAAAGGTTGATTATTGATGTAAGCAAATTTTACATTTTCGGGGAAAACTGAATTTTCTCCTTTTATTTCTTTCGATGTGATTTTAAGATTTGCAGATTTCATATCGTTGATTTTTTTTAGCCATTTCTAAAATAAAATGGGTAATGAATTTCTATCTAATGTTTTACGTCTTCATTTTTTTTCTTGACAAAAAAAACGAAAGGCATTTAAGACAAAAAATACATTTCCCTAATTAAAATATTCCTTCAACTCACTTTCAAAATATTGCAAAGCATTTCTAACCGGCAACGGAATCCCACCACCATGCGCACAAAGCGATCCTTGTTCCAAAGTCGTTAATAAATCGGTAAATAATTTCATATCTATTTTATAATCAGAATTCAATGCTTTGGTAGATAATTCATGACCACGTTTTGTTCCTAATCGACAAGGGAAACATTTTCCACAACTTTCATACGCAGCAAAGTCAAATAAGTGTTCAATAAATTTCATTATTGGAAAATCCTCAGGAACGGAAACTACCGATGCATGACCGAGCAGAAAACCATTTTGAGAAAATGATTCAAAGTCTAACGTCAAATCACCAATTTTCGAAACTGGCACTAAACCACCTAATGGCCCTCCAATTTGCAAAGCCTTTACTGGTCTTTTAAAACCTCCTCCTAAGTCGTAAACGATTTTAGAAAGCGGTGTTCCCATTTCCACTTCGTACATGCCCGGTTGGTTAAATAAACTATCCAAGGAAACCAACTTAGTTCCTGATGATCGTTCGGTACCGATTGATTTCCAAGCCGCTCCCCCATTTTCCAAGATAAAATGAAGCGTTGCTAAAGTTTCGACATTGTTGACCACAGTCGGTTTATTGAATAATCCGCGTTGTGCTGGATAAGGTGGGCGAATCCGAACTTCTGGTCTTTGCCCTTCAATAGAATTGATCAAGGCAGTTTCTTCACCACAGATATAAGAACCTTGCGCTTGGATAATTTTTAAATCAAACTTAAATCCGCTGCCTTCGATATTTTTTCCAATCAAACCTTCTGCGCGTAATTCATCGATAGCATTTTGGCAAATGATTGCTGACTCAGGGTACTCTGCTCGAATGTATAGAATGCCATATTCTGCTCCAGTCACATATCCCGAAATCATCATCCCAAACAAAACAGCATGGGGCTGATGCTCCAATAAATATCTGTCAGAATAAGCACCTGGATCTCCTTCGTCAGCATTACAAATAATAAATTTAGTATCAGCTACTTCTCTGCTACAAAACTCTAATTTGAGTCCCATTGGAAAACCGGCTCCTCCCCGACCTCGAACGTTCGAAGTTTTTATTTCTGCTAAAATATCTGCTGCATCCTTTTTTAAAGCAGCTCGAAATGGAGCATAATATTCAGTAATATTTGAAAAAGGTTTAGTTAAAATTTCTTGCCCAGAAGCTTGGATATGGTAGGAGTCTTGGTTTTTATCAGTCTCCGTATTTATAATGTTAGAAATATCATCTAAGGCATTTCCAGAATAGTTTTTTCCATTTAGATGGAAGGCACTATTTTCATGACATCGACCAAGACAAGTCATATGACCTATTTCGTCCGCTTGAAAATGATTACTTAATTCAGCTGAAACTTTTTCTTGAGTTCCTGCACAAATGCAAGCAGTTCCGTTGCAGACGTAAGCTTTCTTCCCTTGATTTTCAGGTTTTAAAAAATCATAAAAGGTAGCTGTTCCATAAGTATTGGCTGTTCCAATTAAAAACTCCTTGGCTAATTTGTCTAATTCTTCAATACTTGGAGTGCCGTCAGGTTTCGCTAATTCACCGATTCGGTTGAATAAATTGTCTTCTATTCCCTTGCGACCTGATAATTCACTTAAATTTTTTGACATAATGGGTTTTGTAAATAGTTAGGATTTATTTATATTTTTAAAAAATAGACGCCACTAAAATATATAATTTGAAGGGGGATTCAAAGGAAAAGAATATTCTTATTTAGGTAAGTTTTAGCAAATGACTAAGGAAAAATTAAAAATAAAAGAAGTGAAACTTTCTAGTTTTTTCCTTTGTTAGTTCAACAGCAATTAATACATTTGCGGTTCATTCGAAGAGATTAACTTTTCTTCACATCCAGGCTCCGTAGTTCAACTGGATAGAATTTCGGATTTCGGCTCCGAAGGTCGCAGGTTCGAACCCTGCCGGGGTCACAAAACAAATGCGTAACTCATTGACAATCAATTTGTTACGCATTTTTTTTATACTGTCTTGGTTGGAAATCCAAAAATTAAATCTTCAAAAACTTTTCTGGATTCTTCGTTTCATTAATTGCATCAATTGCTAATTTCTTCCAATCATCAGTCGTCTTTCGCAAGTTTTCAAAATTCAATCTGGTAACCATATCAATACCATTTGGAATAGCTGACAT
>CAYGRM010000395.1:0-6229 GCA_964352225.1 uncultured Saprospiraceae bacterium
TTCCATAGCTATGGCTATGAAAAGAAAAAAGAGCCTCGTCAGATATCACAAACCTTTCCGCTCGGTTTCGACAGACATTCTTAAACAACTTCATAAACAACTTCATTTTTATCTAATTAAAAACAAAATAGAATGAGATTATTTCTTGCAATGTTCGCAATGTTATTTTTTTTAGCATGCGAAAAACCTGCCCCAAAATCTGATAGTCCAATAGAAACGACTGAGTCAGAAATTCCTGAAAGTAAAACTGTCTCTGATGAACAGGGTTTCGTTTGGCAAACAGAAACATTTGCTGATCTAGGAATATTACGTTACCAAGTTCCTGATTTTGACAAGCTTACTTTAAAGCAAAAGGAATATGTTTATTATCTAACTCAAGCTGGATTGGCTGGTCGTGATATCATTTACGATCAAAATTACCGACACAATTTGACCATCCGCAGAGGTTTGGAAAAAATGATTGGAAACTACAAAGGGGACAAATCTACCAGAGCTTATTACGATTTAGAAACTTATGCAAAACGAGTTTGGTTTGCCAACGGCATCCATCATCATTACTCTATGGATAAAATGCTACCAGAATGCTCTAAAGAATATTTCATGGAAGTAGCCGCAGCTACCGGAGTGACTTTTTCTGACGAAGTGATGAAAGCTATTTTTGATCCAAGCTATGATAATAAGAAAGTGAATTTGGATGAAAGTAAAGGATTAGTAAAAGGTTCTGCTACCAATTTTTATGCTCCAGATCTCGTGGAAAATGAAATCCGAGATTATTACAAAAGCATTAAAGTTAAAACGGATAAACCAGTTTGGTATGGTTTAAATTCAAAAGTAGTCAAAGGAGACGATGGAAAAATAATGGAAAAAGTGTGGCACGCAGACGGCATGTATGGTGCAGCTATCACAGAAATTATGGGTTGGTTAGAAAAAGCGGAAGGCGTTGCCGAAAATGAAAAACAAGCCAAAGCACTAAAACTATTAATTGAATATTATAGAACTGGAGATCTTAAAACTTGGGATGCCTATAATATTGCTTGGGTGGAAGCTACTGATGGAGATATTGATTACATTAATGGTTTTATTGAAGTTTATAACGATCCTCTTGGGTACAAAGGTTCGTACGAAAGTATTGTGGAGATCAAAGATTTTGAAGCATCTAAGCAAATGAAGGTAATGGCTGATAATGCTCAATGGTTTGAGGATAACAGTACAATTGCAAAAGAGCACAAAAAGAAAAAAGTAGTTGGAATTAGTTATAAAGTAGTCTCTGTTGCTGGAGAATCTGGCGATGCAGCACCTGCTACTCCAATCGGAGTTAACTTACCTAACTCTGATTGGATACGAGAGATTGGTTCCAAATCAGTTAGTTTAGGAAATATCATTTCTGCTTATGATGAAGCTTCTGGTCCAGGAATGTTGACTGAATTTGCACATGACCAAGAGGAAATTGATCGAATTAAAAAATACGGAGGACTAGGTGACAAATTAAGTACAGCGCTCCACGAAGTGATTGGACACGCTTCAGGAAAACTTAATCCTGGAGTTGGAACACCAAAAGAAACTTTAAAAAGTTATGCTTCAACGCTGGAAGAAGCTCGTGCAGATATTGTTGCATTATATTTCATCATGGATCAAAAAATGGTTGATATCGGATTAATGGAATCTCTGGATGTTGCCAAAGCTGAATATGATGGATACATCGCAAATGGCTTAATGAAACAATTAAGAAGAATTGAATTAGGAAAAGTAATTGAAGAATCTCATATGAGAAATCGTCAATTGATTTCAAAATGGGTTTTTGAAAAAGGAGAAAAAGATAATGTAATCGAAAAAGTAGTTCGTGATGGAAAAACCTATTTCAACATTACTGATTATGATAAACTTCGAACCTTGTTTGGTGATTTGCTCAAAGAAATACAAAGAATCAAGTCAGAAGGTGATTATGAAGCAGGAAAAGCATTAGTAGAAAATTATGGCGTACAAGTGGATGCTGCTATTCACAAAGAAGTTTTGGAGCGCTCTGAAAAATTGAAATTACCTCCATACAAAGGTTTCATCAATCCAATGTTAGTTCCTGAAACAGATGCTGATGGAAAAATTACCAATGTCAAAGTAACGTACCCTAATAACTTTAAAGATCAGATGATGTACTATGCTAAGAACTTTTCTTTTTTACCTGACGTAAATTAGGAGCATGTTTAATGCCTTATTTTGGTAAAAATTAACCGTCAATGATCCACTAAAAAATGGGAGGGCCGACTAGAAATCTAGTCGGCCCTTTTACTTTAGGTATAAACATATTGATATTAAACGCTCTCTAATTTTCAATACTTAATAACTCTCTCATAAGTTTCAAGTTATTTATCTCCTAAAGTTCCCTAAAACAACACCCTTTTCTTTGTATAATAAAAATTAAATACTTGTCAGTTTATTTAAAAATCAAAGATATTTTTTAATTGGTAAAATCCAACAATTCAATATCAAAAATTAAAATAGAATTTCCTGGAATGGAATTTCCAGCACCAAATACCCCATAACCATAACCAGAAGGAATATATAATGTTCCTTTTCCTCCTTTCTTAAACTTTGGAACTCCAATTTGCCATCCTGTAATCATTTCAAACAAATTATTCTTTAAAGGATTTGTTGATGTTCGAGAATCAAAAATGGTTCCGTTACCATTCATCACTCTTCCAGCATAAGCCATCGAAACTAAAGAAGCTGTAGTCGGATAATCACTCCCAATACCTTCTTCTTCAATTACATAATATATTCCTCTATCATTCAATGCGTTGGTAATATTATTTTCGCTTAAAAAAGTTTCAATGATAGCTACATCAATATCTAATTGCTCTTGAAATGTTGTAATATCATCATCACAGGAAACTAACATTGAAATGGCCAAAAGTGAAAGTATTAAATTTTTCATTATTATTTGTTTTTGCAAAAGTACGAATTGTTACGAGATTGAATATTAAACTAGTTTTGTTTTTCAGTTAAACCTTATTCAATCCTAATTCGCTGCCTTTTTGTAACATAAATTCAAATGCTGATTGATAGTTATTTTCAATATCGCCATCTAGAATGGCTTCTCGAATAGCAGCTTTGATGATTCCTACATCTCTTGATGGGGAGATGCCAAAAGTTTCCATAATTAACTCGCCACTTATTGGTGGTTGCCAATTTCGTAAATGATCCTTTGCTTCGACCTCTTTTATTTTTTCCCGAACCATTACATAATTTTCTAAATATCGAGCTACCTTTTTGGGATTTTTACTGGTAATATCTGCCTCACAAAGCATCATCAAATCATCAATATCGTCACCCGCTTCAAAAAGTAATCTTCGAATTGCAGAGTCCGTAATATTTTCTTTGGTCAAACTTATGGGACGCAAATGAAGACGTACTAATTTTTGTACATACTTCATTTTGTGATCCATTGGCAATTTCAATTTTCTAAAAATCCTCGGAACCATAATCGCTCCTAAAGCCTCATGACCATGAAAAGTCCAACCTGCTTCTGGATGAAAACGCTTAGTGGGTGGTTTGGCAATATCATGAAAAACTGCTGCCCAACGCAACCAAATATTTCTAGTATTTTTACATAGATTGTCGAGCACTTCAAGCGTATGATAAAAATTATCCTTATGCCCTTTTCCATTTTTAATTTCTACACCATGTAGTGCATACATTTCTGGAAAAATCAATTCTAATAATCCGGTGTCAAATAGCAACTTGAAACCGACTGAAGGCTTCGGAGTTTTCATGATTTTTTCTAACTCCACCGTTATTCTTTCTTGACTAACTATACCTATGCGGTTTTTATATTTACTGATTCCTTTTAAGGTTTCAGGTTCGATCGTAAATCCTAGCTGAGTAGAAAATCTAATGGCTCGCATCATTCTCAAGGGATCATCAGAAAAGGTTTTCCCTGGCTCTAACGGAGTCTTAATAATCTTTTGTTCCAAGTGTAATAATCCATTAAATGGATCGACAATTGCTCCAAAATTGTGTTCATTCAAACTTACCGCTAAAGCATTAATCGTAAAATCTCGTCGATGCTGATCATCTTCTAAGGAACCATCTTCCACGATTGGTTTTCGAGAATCTTGTCGATAAGATTCCTTTCGAGCCCCGACAAATTCTACTTCCAAATCTTTATGCTTAAGCATTGCGGTTCCAAATCTAGGATAAACCGATACCCTCGGAATTGGTCGCAATCGTCCTGCGATATTTTGAGCTAAAATAATTCCACTTCCAACACAAACTATATCCATATCCTTGGAAGGACGAGCCAGTAATCGATCTCTCACATACCCTCCAACCACATAAGTTTCGTACCCCAACTCCATTGCGCAACTTTGGATTAAGTCAAATATCTCTCTTTCGTGTTTTTGAATATTAAATACCAAATTCTTTAAGTGTTTAAGCTTTATTAATTGAAGGGCGTAAAAATAATAATAATTTCCTTATTCTAATTTTAGTTTCATTTAAAAAAAGAACTTCCAGATTTTTAAAAATCTGGAAGTTCTAATTAAAAAGGTTCTTTATTGTTTTTCTGCGAATAACTTAAACTGATTCAACTACTTTTGCGCTTGCTTTTTAAACATACTTGGAAATAAAAATGTAATCGCTTTTACCATAAAACCACGCATTTCGATGTATTCAATTTCAGCATCATATCGAGTTTGATTTTCACTCAAAGAAGTGAAACGATTGTTCATGGTATTGTCCATATGTATGTGATGATAGGATCCGCTAAATTCATAAGGTAAATTATCAGAAGTTACTGTCTACTTAATGATCATCTCTCGCTTTCCTTGTTTATAATACATTCTCGAAACTGCTCCTACCTTCTGCTGGAACACCACTCACTATTTCTTTTTTAATAAATCCATCTTGATATTCTTTCAAATTATCTGGATTAATAAAAAAATCGGCAACTTGTTAGATCGGTTTATTGACAATGATGATGCAAGTAAATTTCATGTCTAATTGATTTTGTTTAAAACAAAATAACAATTCATTTACAATTGATAAGTATGATCAAAAATTTACTTTTTATCAAAAAAAAATAACCCAACGAAAAATCATTGGATTATTTTTTTTGGTTCTTAGACAAATCTTGTGGAAACAACTTTGAGAACTCCGAGGGGAAGGAAAAGAGGGAAAGCTAGAGTTCTTAAAGTCAATCGCTTTAACAACTTTAGCTCTTCTACTCGCCCGCTCACGAAGTTATCAAAGCTACTCCACAGAATTTGTCAAAGAACCTTTTTTTTTAATGAAACACAAAAGTAAGACTAATTAGTAGTTTCATTTTTAATATAATGAGAAGGATAAGCCACTCGGATTCCAGCTTTTCCCAAAGCTGCTTTTACGTTTTTGTAAGTACCAAAATATACATCCCAATAATCTTCACATTTCGCATGTGGACGAACTGCTAATAAAATATTATGTGCATCAAATTTCTCAATTTCAACATATGGTGCAGGATCAGAAAGCACTTTTGGGGTATTGGAAATTGCTTCCATAATGATACCTTTCACTTTTTCGAAATCTTCCTCGTAAGGCATGGCTACATTTAGATCTATTCGCAAGAATTCAGTTGCAGAAAGGTTAGTCATCATCCCACTTGTCGCCAAACCATTTGGCATAATTACTTTTTTATTATCTAGTGTATCAATAACTGTATTGAAAACTTGAATCTCTTTTACATGTCCCACTACTCCTTGAATATCCACCAAATCTCCTACTCTATATGGTTTGAAAATTAATACCAGCACACCTGAAGCAAAATGCCCAAGTGTTCCTTGCAATGCCAATCCAATTGCCAAACCAGCCATACCAATTAATGCAATAAATGAAGTTGTTTTAATACCAACCAATTCTGCAACACTAAGTACCAATAAAACTTTAAGGATAACACTTATCAGAGATGAAAGAAATGGAATAACGTCTTCATCTAATCCTGACCTTTTCATCCCATGCTGAATGACATCCATGATTTTTCCAATTATCCAAAGTCCAATAAGTAATACTAAAATTGCTCCGACTAAATTAGGAGCCCATGCGATAAGATTTTCAATAAAAAGTCCAGATTTCTCGAATAATAATTCCATGATAAGTGATGTTTTGTGTTTAATAAAATTTGCAAAAAAATGTTAACATTTTATTAGACACAAAAAATGATGGAGGTCACAAAAAAAATTATCTCATGGTAAATCTATGA
>CAYGRM010000396.1:0-6209 GCA_964352225.1 uncultured Saprospiraceae bacterium
CGTTTGTAACAATACAGTTACAAACGCTTTTATTCTTTTTTTGAAGAAGGAAAATCTATTTCATTAATACAACCTTTTTAGTAAGTTGTTGCTCCCCTATTTGCATTTTTGCAAAATAAATTCCGTTTGGATAACCATCTAAATTAATTTGATACTGATCTCCAATCGTATTTTTATCAACTAACGTTTTAATCACTTGACCACTTCCATTAAAAAGTTGAAGCGTCAAATCATGTGTTTCCAAAAGTTGTAAATCTATTGTTATAATATCTTGAGTTGGATTAGGAGAAATGGATAATTGATCCACATAATTGGCAGCGGATTCATCAGTATCAACTCCGACCATACTTAAAAATGGACGGATCGCCATCGGAAATGGCAAATTAAAATCCTCTAAATTATTCCAAGTCACCTCATCATTACTCGCCCAGGTAGTTCCAGGCGTATGTATAGTTTGAGAAGTTGAAACCGATAAATTAGTATTTCCGGTTTGCTCAACCATGAAAATAAAATCACCCGCTGGAAGTTCCACCATATCTGTAAAGTCTAAAGTTGCAAAAATAGGGGTAACAATTGCTCCTATTTCAGTAATCTCGAAGGATTCTGTTGTAGCTACAATTGTGTCAGGAGATCCATTTACATCTACAGAATATATAAACCCATTTATGTTATCTCCAATCGCTCCACCTGAAAAAGCAACAATAATACTTTGTACAGTTGCGGCATCAATAAATTCATAGGTAACGCCAAGTTTTCCTGTGCCTCCATTATATCCTACTCCGTTATCAAAGCTGCCATTGTCCCGAGCATAAATAGCTGGATCTAACGAAAATGGAGAGCCTAGAGTTTGAGTATCATCTGCTGGCACCTCATCCGTCTCAGCAATATTCGCAATATATTCTACCGAGTAATTATCAGTTCCAGAAAAAGTAAATGTTCCTGTTCCAACGAAAGTAGCTTGTTCACCAGAAGCAATTGATCCCATCGGAGCAGAATCTTCTGTATAAATAATGCCACCTCCTCCATCACGTACATTAAAAGTAACAAAGACATCAGTAATATCTTGCGCACCTAAATTCAGCACATCTGCGGCAAGTGTCAAAGGCTGCTCCAAGCCAGAAGGAACCGTAAAATATTCTGAAGGAGTAACTGGATTTACCAATCTTGCATTAAAGTCTGGAATGGCAATTTCAACAACTTCAACATCATCATAATAAGCTAATGAAGTACAGTTTCCTAGAGGTAAGCAACCACCATAAAAATTAATAGCATTCACTTGATTCAATCCAGGATTCGTATCTCCTGCATTGGTATTAATGAAAAAATCAATGATCGGCGTACCATTATAAGAAAACGTTGCTTCTGAGGTGATGAAATTTAAGTTGAACTTATACTCTACCCATTGGTCTTGAATTGGAGTAAATAAATATCCAAGTCCTCCTGTATTTAATTGTCCTGTCCCATCTTGATTAACATACACTTCAAACATCCAGTCTCCTGCAGTAGAAGTGTAATTGTGTTGGATATTCGTGTATGCTCCAGAACCTGATGGTACATATTGCCAATAGGAGATTTCATAACTTCCTGTATTAAGTGTCCCAAGTAAAGCTACGAGGTCATCATCTTGTTCAATTTTAACAGAGTTAACACCACTATTCATTTGTTCATCACTAATCGTTGCATTAGACGGATTGTTAAACCAACCTACCCATTCTGATGCATCCCATTGGGCATCAAATGAACCGAGTGTGTATGAATCAAAATCATCGGATGTCAACTGAGCAGATAAGATGATTGGAAAACAAAGAGTAAAAAGAAGTATAATTTTTTTCATAAAACTTTGAAATTTTGGTTAATAATATTTGGAAGATACAAAGTTCTGTGAAATTGCCATGATGATTCACTAAGGAAGTTTGAATATTAACCTTTCCAAAAAAAAATGCCTTGCGATTTTTCACAAGGCATTTCCATTTTCTCTGATTTAAATTAGATCATTCTATTTTTCGTTCCGCAGAACTTACTTTTGAAACACAGAAAAAACCAACGGGGACTTCTTTAGCATCTTCATTTTCCGAAAAAATATTTGATGGAACATTATTAATAGGGGTAGCAAATAATCCATTATCCCCCTGAGTCATTTGCTCCCTTGCTTGGATTAGATGAATGAATGCTTCTTGTGTCAAGGAATGAATCTCTACTCGAATACTATCGCCTATCGCATATGGTGGAACGTCAAAATCATCAATTGCGTCATCACCAGAATCCGCCACCCTATTTATTCCAAATCGAATAGGTGAAATAAATAAGATCCCATCTGAATTTGAGCCAGGGCCAAAAGCGCCATCATAAGCTAAATTCATTTCTTGCGCCTTATTTAAGAAAACTCCATTTTTATAAGTTTTGATCCAGTAAACATCTCCTTCTCCTACTGCATCCTTAGCATAAATTTGGGCATAGATTCCATCTGGCTGCCCAACTTGATCTTCCCTAAATTCATAGCCAATAGAATCAATTGGAATAGTTCGATTAGCTTTCGAAAGGGAAACATATTGATCACCATCTAAATCAATTAATAACCCATAATCTTTTCCTTCAGTCACTAATCTTTCATCAGGAGAGGAAGGGGTCCATACATAATCCCCATCATTATCTTCATCTTCAAAAATATAAATCTGATTAATCGTACTATCTGAAACATTAATGTCTGCAACAGTTATAGTGGCACCCGTCACTTCTGGAGTGAAGGAATTATCTAGGTAACCAATAGTTCTTCGTAGTTTAATTACTTGCGGTCCAGGTTGATCATTCAGCCAAGCATCGACAACAAGTTGAGGCTCATTTTGCTCTAGTTCAAGGTCGATGATATCTTCACAAGAAGTTAGTAAGAGTATTGTTATAAGAAATAAGAAATATTTTTTCATGATAATTATATTTTGACAATGAATTAAATCATTGATCTATTTTTATTAAAAATTAAAATTATAGGCAACCGATGGAATGATACTTCCAATCACCGAAAACCGAATAGCATTCGTTTCTCGAGGTTCTCCTTCTGGAGTTCGGATTCGATTTTCTGCAAAATTGATAGAAAATGGATTTCGTTTGTTGTACACATTATATATCGAGAATACCCATTCCCCACTCCATTTCTTTCCAGGTTTATCTTTCCCAGCAAGGGTTGCCGAAACATCTAATCTATGATAAACTGGAATTCGAGCATTATTTCTTCGTCCTGTGGTATGTGGATAAACATAGCCATTTTGTTCGTATCGACCTGTTGCAAATGTACCAGGTGTTCCAGAATTCAAAACGAAATTAGCCGAAAGTGACCATCTTTTTGTCAAGTCATAAAAAGCAGTCGTACTAAAACTATGCGTTTGATCGAATCGAGACGGATACCAATCTCCCAAGTTAATCCCATCAGATTGTAATTCTGTTCGACCTAAAGTATAACTCGTCCATCCTGTAAATCGTCCTTTCTTTTTTTCAATTTGTAACTCCAAACCATAAGCACGCCCCTTTGCTTGAATTACATCTCCCTCAAAATATTCATTCAATAAAAGATCAGCCCCATCAACATATTCAAGCAAATCTTTGTAGGTTTTATAATATCCTTCCATGGAAGTTACCCAAGTATTATCGTTGAAATTTTTAAAAAATCCCAAAGCCACTTGGTTCGCCATTTGTGGTTTGATATTGTTGGTACTCGGTGTCCAAATATCAACTGGAGTTGCTGCAGTTGTATTAGAAACCAAATGAATGTATTGTGCCGTTCGATTATAACTTGCTTTTAATGAGGAAGTTCTATTGACTTGATATTTAATAGAAAAACGAGGTTCAAAGCTATTATACGTTTGAATACTTTCTCCTGAATTGAACGTCTGAGTTTGATCTAAAATAGGTTCTCGTCTATCACCAGGAGTTTCCGCTTCGGCAAATTCAAATGATTTCCCTTTGCCCATATAATTAAAATGAGACCAACGTATACCATATTGCAAAGAAATATCACTATTAATTTTCTGTTCATTTTCGATAAAAATTCCTGACTCTAAGGCATATTTTTTTGGTAAAGAAAAATCAACTAAATCTCCTTCATTTAAGGAAAACGCATTCGCAGGTTGGAATTCATAAAATATGGTTTGCCCTCCAAAAGTGATTAAATTGTTGGGATTTAAGAAATAAGAAAAATCTGCTTTGGCGCTATAATTTTTAATTTTTGCACTCCAATCAAAAGTATTATCAGAGTCTAAACCAAAATCAATTTCGTAATCATAGTTACTATAATAAGCAGTAAAATTAGAAAACAATCTCTCGCTAAATAAATGATTCCATCGCAAGGTTGCCGTTTGGTTTCCCCAATTAAATCCTGCTGCATTTCCAAAACCAAAATTATCTCGTCCTAAATATCCAGAAAGATAGAGTCGATTTTTATCATTGATTTTATAATTAGTTTTTAACGTCAAATCATAAAAATTCAATTCTGTATCTCCGCCCACTTGCTCTTCGATAATTGGTCTTGCCAAAATATCAATATAAGATCGGCGACCTGCAACGATAAAAGATGCCTTATCTTTTTTGATGGGCCCTTCCACAGAAAGTCGACTAAATATCAACCCAACACCTCCTGATACTTCATATTTTTTCATGTTCCCTTCCTTCATTCTCACATCCAAAATCGAAGACAATCGTCCACCGTATCGAGCAGGAATTCCACCTTTATATAATTTCACATCCTTTACCGCATCAGGATTAAACACAGAAAAGAATCCAAACAAATGCGAAGAATTATAAACTGGCGCTTCATCTAACAAGATCAAATTTTGATCAATACTTCCACCTCGCACATTGAACCCAGTTGCTCCTTCTCCAACGGTCGAGACACCTGGCAATAATTGAATACTCCGAATCACATCGACCTCTCCGAGCAACGCTGGCATTTTTTCAATAGTAGCAATGCTTACTTTATTGACACTCATTTCGGTATTAGTGACGTTTCGATCCTCCGCTTCGGAAGTCACGACGACTTCTACCAATTGCTCCGGATTCTCCCCCATTTCGATATCGAGTTTGGTACTTTCTTTTAGATTTATTTTTTTGGTTTGTGAATCAAAACCGAGATAAGAAAATTCGATCTCATAACTTGATGGAGGAAGTGAAAGGGAATAAAATCCATATTCATTAGTGGTAGTTCCAGTTTCAAGCCCAAGGACATAAACCGACGCGCCAATCAAAGTTTCGCCACTTGAAGCTTCTTTGATATAGCCGCTAAGGGTGACTTTTTCAGTTTTCTGTGCTACGGAAAAATTCGATAAAAAGAGTAATACTAGTATTCCAAGCACTTGTGATTTGAATTGCATTAAAGTTTTTTTTAGAAAAAAGGTTTGTGTAATAATTTTCAAAAACAATATTTTAGGCTATTTGTTGGGATAAAAGTCTATTTGATTTGGGATAAAATTTGGTTCCTTTACACTAGACGGCAAATGTAGGAATTGCCCCTAAGGGTTGTGATAAAGGTTAGACGAATGGAGGGGGAAATTCTATGAAAGGATTGAATTATTGGATTGGTGAAATTAACAATTATTTTTCTTAAAAGTACCCCTATCAATATATAGTGAAATTTTAAAATTGACAATATCATCTACTTTAAAATAACTTTCATAATTCCTTTTTCAGATAGAAAACATAATTCCCTATATTAGATTTTCATAAAATAAATAGTCACACTAAAAAGAAGAATACCAATGTCAGAGCTTGCTTTACAATTAATCGAAAAAGAGATCAAAGAACGGACTGGGAGATTGGATTTAGGTAGGTGTGGATTAAAGGAATTACCGGAAGAATTGTTTGAATTATCCTGGTTAGAAGAATTAAAAATAGGAGGTCGTTTTTATGACGCCTTAAATCTAAGATGGGTAAAATCAAAAAATAATAGTGGTGACAATAATATAATTGGAATAGAACAACAACTTGGACAGTTATTTAAACTAAGAAACCTTAAAATTCTTGTTCTAGGAAAACTTGGAATTAAAAATCTAAATTTTTTAAACAAATGTGAGTTTATTACTCATCTATATTTAAGCGAAAACAATATATCTGACATAAGCATTTTGGAAAATCTAACCAATCTAAACACCCTTGTTCTTAGATCAAATTCAGTACATAATATTACTCCAATTAGATTTCTTTCAAAATTAGAATCTCTTGTACTC
>CAYGRM010000397.1:0-6152 GCA_964352225.1 uncultured Saprospiraceae bacterium
AAAATCTAAGGTAGCTTTATTTTTTTAGACAATCAGGAATTGAGCTTAGCTTAATGCTAGTCAAAATATTCTTGTAAGCATATTGTTATGAGCCAAAAAATATTGTTAGTCACTCCTCCTTTCACCCAATTAAATACGCCCTACCCTGCGACGGCCTATTTAAAAGGATTTTTGAATACGCATGAAATAACTGCTTATCAGGTGGATCTAGGAATTGAAGTGATTTTAAAATTATTTTCTAAAACTGGTTTACTAGATGTTTTTAACCAAATAGAATTTGCTGATTTAGAACTTTCTGATAATTCTTTCCGAATATTTTCTCTCCAAAATGATTATATAAATACAATTGATCCAGTCATTTCTTTTTTACAAAATAAAAATCCCACTTTGGCTCATAGTATATGTGATCGAAGTTATTTACCTGAAGGAAGCCGATTTGAACAATTGGATGATTTAGAGTTAGCATTTGGTTCGATGGGAATTCAAGATAAAGCACGGCATTTAGCGACTTTATATTTGGAAGACTTAGGAGATTTGATCAAGGAAGCGGTTGATCCTCATTTTGGATTTAGTCGCTATGCAGAAAGGTTATCTCAATCTTTATCCTCCTTTGATGAAATGGAGCAAGAGCTAGTTGCTCCTGATACCATTGTCACTAAATTATTAATTCAACTCTTAGATGAAAAAATTAAAATAGAAAATCCAACCGTAATCGGACTTTCGGTTCCTTTCCCTGGGAATCTTTTTGCAGCTTTAAAATGTGGGCAATTTATAAAAAAACAATACCCACATATCTCCATAATTTTAGGAGGAGGTTATGCCAATACGGAACTACGAAGTTTATCTGACGAACGAATTTTTGATTTCCTAGATTTTATCAGTTTGGACGATGGTGAAGCTCCTCTCCTATTTTTATTAGACTTTTTAAAAGGGAAAAAAACAAAAGCAGAACTTAAACGGGTTTTTGCAAAAACCAATGGAGTGGTTTGTTATCATAATACGTCGACGGAATTAGATATTCCACAAAGAGAAACGGGTACTCCTGACTATTCTGATTTTCATTTGGATCAATATCTTTCTGTGATCGAAATCGTCAATCCGATGCACCGGCTGTGGAGTGATGGTCGTTGGAACAAATTGACTTTGGCTCATGGTTGTTATTGGGGGAAATGTACTTTTTGTGATGTGACTTTGGATTATATCAAAAGGTACGAACCGGTCACCGCTGAATTGCTTTGCGATCGAATCGAAACGATAATAAACCAAACTGGTGAGAATGGATTTCACTTCGTCGATGAAGCAGCCCCTCCAGCTTTGATGAGAGATTTAGCAATTGAAATTCTTCGCCGAGATTTAACGGTAACTTGGTGGACGAATATCCGTTTTGAAAAAAGCTTTTCACCAGACCTTTGTAAATTACTCAAAGCTTCCGGATGCATCGCAGTTTCGGGAGGATTAGAAGTGGCCTCGGATCGACTTTTGGATAAAATGAAAAAAGGAGTGACCGTTGCTCAAGTGGCAAGAGTTGCCGATGCTTTTACGGAGGCTGGAATCATGGTTCATGCTTATTTAATGTATGGTTTTCCTACGCAGACGGAACAAGAAACTATTGATTCGCTGGAGATGGTTCGGCAAATGTTTGGACAGGGAGTTATTCAATCTGGATTTTGGCACCAATTTGCTATGACTGCTCATAGCCCAGTTGGATTGGCTCCCCAAAAGTTTGAAGTGCATATGGTTGGACCAACATTTGGAGGATTTGCGGATAATGATTTAATTCATGATGATCCAATGGGAGCAGAACATGTATTATTTTCCGAAGGACTAAAAAGATCATTATTTAATTATATGAATGGAGTTGGTTTAGATTTCCCAGTCAATGATTGGTTTGATTTTGAAACTCCTGTAACTACCGTTGAAGATGATTTTATTGAGCATAGTTTACGTGGATTTTCGAAAAATAAATATCGTCCCAATGATTTAGTCATTTGGAATAACAATACTCCTACAATTTCTATTTTTAGAGAAGATGGAGAGGAATTTGGTCAGTTAGAATTTTTTAACAAAAAAAGTGATTGGGGATTTGAAACTGAAAAACCTTTGGCGGAATGGATTGTAACAATACTTTTACGAGCTAACCCAAAGTCAGGTTCTATATTGAAATACCATGAACTCCAAGATGATTTTGAGCAAAAGGATTTGGGTGAATTTGTGGATTTAATAACCTCTCCGATTTGGAAAGCTTTACGTGAAAATGGGTTGTTGATTATTTAATTTTTTCGACAGCTAAATAAAAACTTAACGACAAAAGGCATAAAAAAACTAGGTAATCTTAATCCGCTATTTTATTCATCAAAAATACTGGCTCTTGGAAAGTTGCTATTTGGGACAGGTCTCATCTCTATAACTTCCTCAATTAATTGGCTAGACTGGCAAGGATTTAGATTTTTAGATATGATTTGAGTCTTAGTCATAAATCCATCTTTCTTGGCTATAACAATATATTCACATCCGCACATTACCGTAAATCCAAAACTGCCATCTTTCTTTGACTTTGCAGTTTGCACTCTTCCATCACATTCATTGAGTAGTTCAATTTCTACATTTTCCATTCCTTTATGGAAAACTTGTTCTTGTACTTTTCCAGAAAACAAAGAGAGTTTTCTTTTACTCAAAGTAACAATCGTTGCTTTTTCATTGTAAATAACATCTTTGGCTAACACCTTAGAATACTCTTCGTATCCTTCTTTATCTACTTTTAAATAATACTCTTCCGAATTCTGAACATGGTATTCATAGGTGCCTTCTTCAATTGACTTTAATAGCTTGGAATTCCAAATTTCTTTTTCGTAATCAATAGAAACTTCAGCGTCTTTAATTCTTTCGCCACTCGCTCCATCTACTACAATGATTTTTTTAGAAATTATCTTATCTACTAACTTCCAACCATAAACATCATCATTACCTTTTCCTCCTTTCCGATTAGACGACAAGTATCCATGCTCACCTGTTTCATCAATATAAAAACCAAAATCATCATCTATACTATTGAAGGGCTCACCGACATTTTTTTTAAATTTGAATCCCTTTCCATCTTTTTTGCAAAGGAAAATATCCAATCTTCCTAAGGTTCCATAACCATCCGAAGACAAAAATAAATGACCTCCTTCATTAATGTATGGAAATAGTTCATTCCCTTCCCCATTGACATTGACACCGAGGTTTTGAGCTTCGCCCCATTCTCCATTTTCATAAACTGATTTGTAAATATCCATGCCGCCATATCCTCCCGGACGATCAGAAGCAAAATATAAAGTCTTCCCATCTTTAGAAAGTGAGGGATGACAAGTTGAAAACTTTTTACTATTGAAAGGTAATTCTTTGAGGTTGATCCAATGTCCTTCAACACCTTCAGCAGAATAAATTTTAAGGGAAATAAGACCTTTGCTTCGTTCATTATTTCGAGTGAAGTACATCATATCACCGACTTGATTGAAAGTAGCCGTTCCATCATGTAAATCGCTATTAATTTTTCCTGTTAGCTTTTGAGGATCACGATAAAGATCATCTCCTATTTTTTCAGAATAATATAAATCGAAGTAATTATTATTAAAGACATTTTTCAATCCATTCCCATCATCTTTATTTCGTGATGAAGTAAAAACGATTCCGTTTCGATATGGAACTGCGCAGAAATCTAAACCCTTTGAGTTTAGATTTTCAATATTGTATACTTCTATTACTTTTTCATCCAATGAATAATTTTCAAAAAAATGTGCATCTCTAGCTCCGTCAAATGACATCAACGTAAAGACAAAAAGAAGTAAGGTTAGATAGGTTGTAGGGTTTGGACTCATTTTTTTATTCTCACATATTAATAAAACAACACATACAAAATTCATTCCATTAGAATGGATGACTATGAATGTTAATAATCAGTCTTGAGAATCAATTGAAATATTCGAAAAAGGGAAAAAACGGGTGAATGTAGATTAGCGGTTCTCTGTCTAAACCTTCAAAAAAATACTTTTCAGAAGGTACAAAATTAATGCTTTTTATAGGAAAAAAATAATGAAAGTAGAGATTTTTTACAAATGGATTGAATTGGATTAGCGATCATTTTGGATAACTCTAAAGGACTCCTCCCCTTTACATTTGGTAAGATATATCAATATGTTTGCACATTTTTTACTTGAAACGGATAGCCTTAACAGGTGATATTCTAGTGACCATATAGGATGGGATAATTAAGAAAATTAGCGTCACCAATAATGTTCCAACATTCAAGGCAATCACCACCCACCAATTAATCTCTATCGGAGCATAAGACAAATAGTAATCTTCTTCCGATAATTTGAAAAACTTAAACTTATCTTGTAAATAACAAATCAGTAACCCAATTCCATTTCCCCAAAGCAATCCAATCACAATAATATAGCTAGCATAGTACAAAAATATCTTTCGAATATTCCAATTCGTTTGCCCCAAAGCTTTCAATATTCCGATCATATTCGTTCGCTCTAAAATTAGAATCAACAATGCCGTCATCATATTTATAATAGCCACCAACAACATCAAAGCAATCAAAACGCGTTCATTCGTATTGGTTAATTCTAACCAATCGAAGATACTTCGATTTCTGTCTTTGATAGATTGAGCAAAAAGATTGGCGGGTAAAATATCTAAATAAATATGTTCCGTCAGCGGTTCCAAATCATCAATATTATCAAGAAATACTTCAAAGCCTCCTACCTCATCTTCTGTCCAACCTCTTAGGTTTTGAATTTGACGAATATCAACTATTGCAATTAATTTATCATATTCAGCCAAGCCAGTTCGATAAATTCCAGCAAGTTTAAATTTTCGGGGAGCTTGACTTCCTTTTTTGATATAATAAATAGTGAAGGTGTCACCTATTTTTAGATTCAATCTATTGGCAGTATATTCCGAAATTATTATTTCCCGAGACATCACAGAATCTTGCAAATTCAATGGGTTTCCTTCTACCAAAAATTTTTCTAAATATTGCCAATCAAAATCTTTCCCAATCCCTTTGGTAATGATTCCTTCTATTTCATTTTTGGTTTTGATAACTCCAGGTCGATTAGCAAAAACATGAATATGTCGAATCCCACCTTTAGTTCGTTTTTCGACTTTCCAATCTTCAAATTCGTAGCCGAACAATTTTTTATATTCCAAGTAGTTGATTTGACCGATCGTATCAATGGAAGGATAAAAATCTTGTTTTATGTCAACGGGTACTTCGTCATCCGTCAAATAAGCGGTACTTGTATCAGTAATTTGAATATGCCCCCAAAAGCCAAATATTTTATTACTGATCTCTGTTTTAAATCCTCGAATCAAAGCCGTTGCCACAATCATTACCGTGACACTCAAAGCAATTGCCACAATTGCAATTCTAATAATCAATCTCGAAAAAGATTGACTTCCTGATTTGGAAACACGAGTAGCTATGAAATATTCTAAATTCAAATTTTAAGAATTAGGTGAACTGCTAAAAGTAAAACATTTGCCTTTCATTTAACCGCAATGGTATAAAAATATTTTATCAAAAATAAATAAATCAAGGTCAATATTACTTTCAACCACTCTCAATATGTCAATTGTGAGAGAACTATATTTGGGAAAATTTTGTATCTCATTCTGATCAAAATTATTATAGTTATTGATATTACTGTGGTTATTGACATTGACAATGCAATTTTGATTGATATTAACATAGTTTTCCTAAATTAGCGCTTCGAAAATTCCAAATTAAATATTACGATGAACTTTATTGAAGAACTTAAATGGCGGGGCATGCTGCAGGACTCTACCCCCGGAGTCGAAGAACATTTGAATGAAAAAATGAGAGTAGGTTATATTGGATTTGATCCAACTGCACCTGCTCTGACATTGGGAAATTTTGTCCAGATTCAGATTTTAAAATTATTCCAATTATCAGGAAACAAGCCGGTGGTTTTAATGGGAGGAGCAACTGGTCGAATTGGTGATCCTTCTGGGAAAGACAAAGAGCGGATTTTAAAATCATTTGATGAATTAGATAAAAATCTTGAATCTCAGAAAGCTAATTTCTATAAATTTTTAGATTTTGATTGTGGCGAAAACTCCGCTATCATGAGAAATAATAT
>CAYGRM010000398.1:0-6142 GCA_964352225.1 uncultured Saprospiraceae bacterium
TTTTTATTCCTCTTGATCGGCACGCTTTCCTTTGCCCAAGTGGATAAAAACATGCCTTTAGACAACATCGAAGTCAGCCCATTTGATTTTGGGAAAATGTGGACTTTCGAAAACCTGCCTTTAGATTATTTTGAAAAAACCTACGGATTCAGACCATCCGAAGAATGGATTGAATCAGCGAGAATGTCTTCTTTGCGATTTGCCAGTTGGTGTTCTGCATCATTCGTTTCACCTAATGGTTTGATTATGACTAATCACCATTGCTCCCGAGATGTGGTGACTGCTTTACAAAAAGAAGGTGAATCATTTGAAAAAAATGGTTTTGTAGCCAATGGCTACGACCTTGAAAGAAAAGCAGAAGGCTTATTTGTAGAACAAATGGTGCAAGCAATTGACATCACCGAGGAAGTAAAGAAACGAACTAGCGAAGCAGGGACTGATGCCGAAAAATTAGAGTTGCGTCAAAAAGTACTAGAAGAAATCAAAAATGAATATGCTGATAAAAAAGGCTGGAATGGTTTGCGTTTGCAACCGGTTACTTTTTACAGCGGTGGAAAATTCTCTTTGTATGGTTATAAAAAATACGAAGACATCCGCCTTGTTTTGATTCCTGAAGGTGACTTGGGATACTTCGGAGGTGATCCAGATAACTTTACCTACCCTCGATATAATTTGGATTGTACTTTTTGGAGAGCTTATGATGATAATGGAAAACCATTAGACACTTCGAAAAATTATTTCAAATTTAATGGGGATGGTATCCAAGAAGGTGAAGCTGTTTTTGTGGTGGGAAATCCTGGAAGTACAGAAAGGTATCGAACTGCAGCTCAGTTAAAATATGATCGAGACGTTCGTTTTCCAATCCAATTAAGAATGATGGGAAATACTGATCGATTGTTGAGAAAAAGATATGAGACTGAACCATCAGAGGATTTGATGAATGAGATTTTTGGAAATGCTAATGGTTTAAAAGCCTATGGAGGAATCTTAGGAGGATTAAATGACCCAATGTTATATGGTCGAAAATTGAAGATGGAACAAAAAATTAGAGCAGCAAATCCAGGTTTAGATTACTGGGACAAATTACGAGACAGCTATGCTGACCTCGAAAAACTAGGCCCTTCCTTGATGTTGATGAACCCAGGCCGAAGAGATGTGGCATCTCCTAAAGCTTCTTTAGAATTGATGTTTACAGTCTATGAATATGGTCAACAAATCAAAAATAAAGCATCCAAAGAAGAGCAAGAAAAAAGTAAAGATGCTATTGAAAAAATGGTAGAGACCATTGATACTCCTTTGGAAAGACAATTGTTAGCAATGCTACTAGGCGACTACGATGAGTTCTCTCCTGATCGTCCTCTAGAAGGTGCTGACCCTGTAAAATTTGTAGATGAGTTATTTGATGATTCCAATATTTTGCAAGGGAAAAAAATGAAAAAAGGATTGAAAAGTAGAAATATTAAAAAAGCTAAAGATCCTTTTGTAGAGTTATCAAATCAAATCGTTGGGAGGTTTAACAAAGCTGTCGAGGCTTTCCAATCAACTGGCCCAACTCGTCGAGCTTTGGAGGCACAAGTTGCCAATGCCGTTTTCAATGTCTATGGTTCGAGCTTACCGCCCGATGCAACTTTCACGCTTCGATTGGCTGATGGTGTAGTAAAAAAATACGAGTACAATGGAACAGTTGCTCCGATCAAAACTACTTACTTTGGAATGTACGATCGTTACTATTCTAATGATGGAAAATTCCCTTGGTCGCTACCTGAGAAATGGATGAATCCACCAATGGAATTATTGAAAGCTCCTTTGAACTATGTTTCTACCAATGATATTATTGGTGGTAATTCAGGAAGTCCAATGATCAATAAAAACTTAGAAGCAGTTGGTTTGATCTTCGACGGAAATATCGAATCTCTTCCAGGTAATTTTATTTTTGATGAAACTTATAATCGAACAGTTTCAGTTCACGCAGGAGGAATCTTAGCTGCGATAAAATATATTTACAAGGCTGATAAATTATATAATGAATTAACAGGCAAATAATTTGATTATTCTATTGACGATTGCTTAGAATAAATTTTATTTTATTTATAACTAGCTGACAGTCAGTTAATTAATACATAAAAAAGTGGTTAGCAGAATAAATTTGCTAACCACTTTTTTTATGAAATCAAAAACGTAAAACGTTCAACGTCTATCGTAAAACGTCCACCTTTTATTCAATCACTTCAATATATCCACCAAACACCCATTCGTCATTTCCAATTTGCAACCACCTCCCTTCTTGGGCTAATATTTTCACTAACGTTCCACGTTGTACTTTGCTAACTACAGCATTATTCGTCCCTGGCCCTTTTCTCACATTTAAAAAAGAAGGAGCAATGACTCTTCCTGTTTTAACTTCCACAATTTTCATCAACGGTCCAAAGCCCCACCGATCAGTACCTATCCGATACCATCGACCTTGTATATCAAAAATTTCAACGGGGGTTCCATCCTTTAATGTACCAACGATTGGATAATTAGCTCCTGGCCCTGAGCGAACATTCAAATTGGTCGGATCAACCACAATACCATCCTTTTTCTCAAAAGTGACTTCTACATAGTGCTTGTGCAACCATTCATCCGGACCAACTCTAAACCAATTTCCAACCTGCTCATAAATCTCAATTTTATCATCTTGATGTAACACTTTTAAAATGGGAAATCGAGAACTAGGTCCTTTTCTCACATTCAAATCTCGAGTATTTACGAATCCTTGTTTGATTGGATTTTCCAATTGGAAATTCAAACCTCGATTTACTTTTTCTTTAAATTCTTGCCAAGGTTTTTCATCGATCATCATCAATGGACATAACTTACCCGTGATGTCATAATGTCGATATAACTCATTGGTGGTAAAGTTATATTTATTCAAAAGAAACTGCGCCAGCTCCACAGAATTTTGATAAGTCTTATTCCAATCACCATCTTTATTTACACACATTTCAAAACCAATCAAAAAATAATTAGGCGTCAAATCAGTCCCTTCGATAATTTTTTGTCCAGTCGGTTTGTAATACCTTCCTCCAACATGGTAACCAACTTCATGATCCGGCAAACATTGCACAATACTTCGATCATCTACATTATAATGTGCAGAAGCATATCGGTCAGTTGTATTAAAATAATTACGAGTTCGTTCAGCATTGGCACCAGTTGATTCGTTGGCTGTCCAATGCACCACAATCCCTTTCAATTCTCGAATTCGATACCAACTAGCATTTCTCAAAGATGGTCGATTTCGTCTGCTCGTCAAAAACATTTTTTCTATCGGTAACATAGTGTTATGATTTTTTAAAGTTATAAGGCTAAAGTAGGGAAAATTGTTGAAATGTAATATTGTTGTTAGGAAAATATTAGTCTTATGATTTCAATTGTAAAATATAAGATTGGATTCGTAGTTTTGGGGATTATTTTACCGCAAAATCAGGGATCGAATACCTTTAAGGTATCCAATTCCTCCGTACGGTAAAAATCCAGAATCAATTGATAATCAACGATTTAAAAAAACATTCCATGCGAATAGATATTTTATCAGCAGTTCCTGAATTGTTGGATAGTCCAATGCAGCATTCAATTATGAAACGTGCACAGGAAAAAGGATTGCTTGAAGTGGTGGTGCACAACATTAGGGATTACAGCTTAAGCAAGCAAAAACAAATCGACGATTACCAATATGGTGGTGGTGCAGGAATGGTGATGATGGTCGAACCCTTAGCCCGATGCATTGAACACTTACAAAAAGAAAGAGCTTACGATGATATAATATATATGACTCCTGATGGAAAAAGATTAGACCAATCAGAGGCAAATTTTTTATCCATGAAAAACAACTTAATGATCATATGTGGTCACTACAAAGGAATTGATGAGCGTATCCGTAAACACTATGTTACAAAAGAAATTTCGATTGGTGATTATGTCTTGTCAGGTGGAGAATTAGCTGCAGCAGTTTTAGTAGATTCCATTGGACGATTGATTCCCGGAGTACTTAATGACGGAACCTCTGCCCTATTCGACTCTTTTCAAGATGATCTTTTGGCTCCTCCAATTTATACCCGACCAGCGGAATACAATGGTTGGAAAGTACCTGAAATTCTTCTTTCTGGAAATACCAAACTGATTGAAGAATGGAGACATGAACAGTCGGTAAAACGAACGGAGGAAAGACGACCAGACCTACTTGAAGAGTGATAAATGATGAGTGCCTCCATTTCATTATGGGAATACTCATCATTTATTACTCATATCTTATCACTTAATTAAACGACATCTGTTTTTTTCCAATCAGTCGCATCAATCAAAGTATAATACCATTTTCTTTGTCCACTTTTTTCTGCACGCTGAAGAAGTTTTAACCAAAACTCAAAAAACGTTTCAGTATCGTATATCACCTGACAACCTGCTGAATACCCACCAACTAAAACATTCGCAATAAAATCCACTTTTTTAGTGTCATCATAACGAGTGTGGTTTATCACATTTTCTCGATGAGTATTAGTATCAATCCTAAGACCATTTCTAAATTCTTTTTGCAGAGAACTAACATTTACGAGCGGTAATTTTTCTAGTTTTTTTATTAAGTTTTCTACTTTTGGATAGACTTCTTTTGCATATTCTTTAGATGGACGAATTCCAACTATGGTTCGGTAATAATCAGGTCCAGCTTTTCCATCAATATCACTTAGGTTTGGATAAAATTTGAATTGACGTTCGATCACTTTTAGTACCCATCCTTCCTCAATTTTGTCCATGACTTCACTCATTTCTAAGCTCTCCATATCGGTCATTTGCTTTTCATCCATACCACTTGCATCGCTAAGAATTTTGGCAATTACCTCTCGACTTGACTCATTGAATCTTTTGTCATACCATCGACTAACCATCCATTTTTTGGCTTCAAATAAATTAATCTCCTCCTTTTTTCTTACCCCTTCTTGAGAAATTGTGGCAATCCCATTTTCTACTTTATCAATTTTCATTGGCTTGGATTCAGCCAAACTTTTTAAATTTTGATATGGCGCATTTTTATAATCAGTTCCAAATTGACTCAGCCAATAAAATAGCTCAGTCAAGGTTAAATTCAATTCAAATATTTGTTGCAAATTAAATTTAGCATTAGGATCTCCAACTTTAAGTTTACCATCAATTCCATAGTCTTTCAACCAGTTACTTTTAGGAAAAATAAATGACTTTCCCCCTTGATGGAAATTAAAACCTTCATCATATACCCATTTATAAACTCCATTTCTAGCACTTCTTACCAGCAACTTTCGAGTTCTTCCAGCGGGGTGTCGATCTTTATGAAATCCAAATAAGGTAGTTATGGTTTGGGGGGCAACAGTTCTATGTTTATTTTTATCACCTGGTTCTGTAGTGGCAATATTTATTTCGACTCGAGGGTTTCCTAATTCATCTTTCCAACATGCCACCAAACTATCATTATACCTAGTATCCATCATTCGATCTAAATTCCTCCTAAGGCCAACCAAATTCGTAACTCCTTGATTATCAGACCACAACCCATTCCGAGCAATGACTATTTTCCTAAAAAAATCATATAAATCTGCCTCTCCATCTTTGAGGGATGGAATTGTAATATTATTGTTATGCTCATCTTTCAAGGATTTATTCTCTATCTCATTAGTGAACTCCTCTTTGGTTTTTTCGATTACATTTTTAAGAAATCCAGTCCCTGGTTTACCATCTACAGATTTTAAAATATCATTTAGATTACTTGCTTTGGGTGGCATTTTCTTCTTTTTGTCAGCAAGTTGTATTTGTATTACATAACGGATTCCATCATCTGGAATTATCAATAAACTATCTTCATTTAATCCTTTCAAATTATTTGGCCGAACATAAGTATCTCCATTTTTTTTGTAGACAAAATCCATCAATTTGACAATCCCACTCCAATTATAAAAATTAAAAATAAAATTACGACTTGCCTCAATTGAGATGGTTTTCTTTTCAGTTTTACCCCCAGCAGAAATAGTAATAATTATATTTTCACCTTCTTGCTGAACTTCATTTCCCGTATCAATCCTAGTTCCCGTCGAACCTGTTTCAAAGGAATCAGGCACATTAGGTCTTGTGG
>CAYGRM010000399.1:0-6131 GCA_964352225.1 uncultured Saprospiraceae bacterium
GTTGAAAATCAATGAGTTAAACCTTTTTTATTTTTAGGGAAAGATGAAATTTGCCTTTTCCTAAAATGGCAGATTCATTAAATTCCTACTGTCAAAATGCTATGCACCTTCTATTTTTTTCTGACAAAAAAAGTATTTTTTCAAATTGGAATGCTTTGTGCCGACTCGCAACCTAACGCTTTATATTAAGCAAGATGACTTTAAAAAATACAACCATGGTAGATTTCACATCAGACGAAAATACCCCCCAACATCCGTTTAGAACTTCTCATAATGATAATCAACTGCTAGATGCTTATTCGCAAACTGTAATAAGTGTAGCGAAAAAAACGAGCGATGCAGTAGTCCAAATTCAAGTTAAGAAAAAACCAACCGCGCAAAAACAAAGAACTCGGAATCCTCAAAATCCTTTTGGAACGGGTTCTGGTTTTATCATTTCTAGTGATGGTTTTATCGTTACCAATAGTCATGTAATCAAAGGTGCTGAAAAAATAACAGTCAACTTACAAGATGGTCGACACCTTCCGGCGCAACTTATCGGAGATGATCCTGCGACGGATATCGCCGTTTTACAAATCAATGCAGAGAAACTTTCTTATATCCGTTTTGGAAATTCAGATGACTTGCAAGTTGGACAGCTTGCTATTGCAATTGGAAATCCCTTTGGTTTTCAGTATACCCTAACAGCAGGAGTAGTGAGTGCCTTGGGAAGAACTTTGCGAACAGAAAGTCAACGATTGATTGATGATGTCATTCAAACTGATGCAGCACTTAATCCTGGGAATTCTGGTGGACCATTATTAAATTCTTTTGGCGAAGTGATTGGAGTGAATACTGCAATTATTGCTTCAGGTCAAGGACTTTGTTTTGCGGTTACTTCTAACTTAGCAGAGTACATTGTTGGTAAATTGATCATGGATGGGAAAGTGCGAAGAGGGGTGATAGGTATTGCTGGACAGACCGTTCGATTTAATCCGAGAGTGATTCAACGATTTCAATTGGAGGTAAAATCAGGTGTCCAAATTCAACAAATTGAAGCTAAATCTGCAGCTTATAATGCTGAATTAAAACACGGTGATATTATTGTTGGATTGAATACGTCAAAGATAAATTCGATTGATGATTTGCATAAACTGTTAGATGAGAAATCGATTGGTCAGGCGATGCAGTTGGAGGTTTTACGAAGTGGGAAAAAGGAAAAGGTGCGAGTAATTCCAGCGGAACTAAAAAACTAATACTTAACATGTGGTGGTCTGCTTTAGCTGACCTAAAAGGAAATTCACCCAGCATGGATCTTTTTCAAGATCAGCTAAAGCAGACCACCACGTGTTATACATCAGAACAATCTTTCCAGTAGGTAAGCTTATAATCTTCCCAATTATCAACTAGTTTTGCAACGACAGGATTATTAATTATATACCAGATAATATTAATTAATTCTTTCCCACTTCTAACATAATGATCATAACTTTCTTTTTGCCAAAACTTCCCTTTACGATTTAATAATCGATTTACCTCAAAAGCACTTCCTCCTTTTATTTTTCTCAAAATTTCATCCACCTGAATATAATTTTTCAAATTCAATTCTTCATTCTCTTTTCCTTGGAATTGAATTGATGTATCAAAAACTAAATGAACATGATTTGGCATAATGCAATAAGCTAATAGATCATAAAGTTCGCCATCATATAAATGGATTTTGCTCGCTACAATTTTCGCAATCTTTTCATTTCTCAAAAAATCATTCCCGTCAATTATTTGATCTAATCCCCAATCCATTTTCTTAAAAAATAATTTCCGCTGATTGTAAATAGCTTCATTTGCATCTAAGTACCGAGATGTTTTTATCTCAAAAATTCTATCATTAAGTTCTGATCTAATCTTTTTCAAATACTGAAGAGGCAATGAACCTTCTAATCTAAAAGTAATAAAAAATGTCCCACCAATAGGTTGAATATGTGGTAAGTTAGAGCGATAGTATGTTTTCATCATAGTAATGTGGTGGTCTGCTTTAGCTGACCGTAAAAAAAGAATTGGCGTAAGCCAATAAATAATCATACTAAAATTAACACATTTGATCTTCTGATGAAAATATTGTTTTCACATATCTTTTGGGACAATATCTGACTTTCTTAAAATAAAAAGGCTATTTCCTTTTTTGGAAATAACCTTTTTATTATTTTTTTAGGTCAGCTAAAGCAGACCTCCACATTACATATTGCGACGATATTGTCCGCCTACTTCGTAGAGAGCGTTAGTAATTTGTCCAAGGGAACAAGTTTTTACGGTCTCCATTAGGTGTTCGAAAATATTTTCGTTGCTAATTGATGCTTGCTGTAATGCTTTCAAATTTTGAGCAGATTGTTCAGCATCCGTTTGATGTAAATTTTCGAGCGTTTTAATTTGAGCTAATTTCTCTTCCTCGGTTGCTCGAATTACTTCCTCAGGAATTACTGTTGGAGAACCATCTTTTGACAAGAAAGTGTTCACGCCAATAATTGGAAATTCACCCGTATGTTTCAACGTCTCGTAATACAAACTTTCGTCTTGAATTTTACTTCGTTGATACATCGTTTCCATCGCACCAAGTACTCCTCCCCTTTCTGTGATTCGATCAAACTCCAATAAAACAGCTTCTTCTACTAGGTCAGTCAAATCATCAATGATGAATGAACCTTGCAATGGATTTTCATTTTTTGCCATGCCTAATTCATGATTAATAATCATCTGGATCGCAACTGCTCGGCGAACACTTTCCTCGGTTGGAGTTGTGATCGCTTCATCATAAGCATTGGTATGTAGACTATTACAGTTGTCATAAATGGCATACAATGCTTGCAAAGTCGTACGAATATCATTGAACGAAATCTCTTGCGCATGCAAGGATCGACCGGAAGTTTGAATATGATATTTCAATTTTTGAGAACGATCATTAGCTCCATATTTCATCTTTAATGCCTTTGACCAAATTCGTCGTGCCACTCTTCCGATCACCGCATATTCTGGATCAACTCCATTCGAAAAGAAGAAAGAAAGGTTTGGCGCAAAATCATCCACATTCATTCCTCTTGACAAATAATATTCTAAAAAGGTAAATCCATTGGACAAAGTAAATGCTAGTTGTGAAATTGGATTCGCTCCTGCTTCTGCAATGTGATAACCTGAAATCGAAACAGAATAAAAATTTCGAACTCGATTTTCTATAAAATATTGCTGTACGTCACCCATCAATTTTAAAGAAAATTCGGTAGAGAAAATACAAGTATTTTGCGCTTGATCTTCTTTTAAGATATCTGCTTGAACTGTTCCTCGAACAGAACTTAGTGCTTTTACTTTTAATTCATTATATATTTCTGGTTCCAAAATCTGATCACCCGTCACGCCCAACAACATCAAGCCTAAACCATTATTTCCTTTTGGAATAGCTCCATTATATTTTGGTCTTGCTAATTTTTTATCATCGTACAATTCTTTCAATTTCGCCTCCACCAAATGTTCTAAACCATTTTCTTTGATGTAAATTTCACATTGCTGATCAATCGCAGCATTCATAAAAAATGCACAAATCGTTGCAGCAGGTCCATTAATCGTCATCGAAACCGAAGTTGTCGGACTGCATAGATCAAAACCTGAGTACAATTTTTTAGCATCATCCAAGCAACAAACACTCACGCCTGAATTTCCAATTTTTCCATAAATATCAGGTCGATGATCTGGATTCTCTCCATAAAGTGTTACTGAATCAAAAGCTGTTGACAATCGATTGGCAGGCATATCGGCCGATAAATAATGGAATCGAGTATTCGTTCTTTCAGGGCCACCTTCTCCTGCAAACATCCGAGTTGGATCCTCTCCTTTTCTTTTAAATGGAAAAACTCCTGAGGTAAACGGAAATTCCCCCGGCACATTTTCTTGCAAAACCCATTTCAAAATTTCGCCCCAATCTTTAAATCTTGGCAACGAAACTCTCGGTATTTTTAAATGAGAAAGTGAAGTTGTAAATGTCGGAACTCGGATTTCTCGATTCCGAACTTTGTACATAAATTCATCCGCTGAGTAAGCTGCTTTTTTTGCTTCCCAACCATCCAATATTTTTTTACAACGTCCATCCAAATCTAATTCTAACTCAGCATAAGATTTTTTCAAACCTTTTAAAACGGCTTCTCTATTTTCAATGCGTTCTTGTTTTTCAATAATCGAAATGGAATTTTTTATGCCAAATAACTTCCTAGCTATTTCACATTGTTTTTCTACCCAACGATCATATTGTCGATTATTTTCAGAAATCTCAGAAAGATACCGAGTTCGATTTGGAGGAATGATATAGATTTTTTCACTCATCCCATCGTCTAGCAAAATATTTGGTTTTAAATTCGCCCCAGTTTTTTCAACGATTGTGTCCATCAATTTTTTATACAAAACATTTGTTCCTGGATCATTGAATTGCGAAGCAATTGTTCCAAAGCAAGGCATCTCGCTTGGAGGTGTTTCCCATAATTGATGGTTCCGCTGAAACTGTTTTTTCACATCTCGCAAAGCATCTTGCGCCCCTCTTTTATCAAATTTATTGATTGCAATGATGTCGGCAAAATCCAACATATCAATTTTTTCCAATTGCGTAGCTGCGCCATATTCAGGAGTCATCACATACATCGTCACATCAGAGTGATCAACAATTTCAGTATCTGATTGACCAATTCCCGAAGTCTCCAAAATGATCAAATCAAAGTTAGCTCCCTTCAGAATATCGACTGCTGATTGCACATGTTTTGACAAAGCTAAATTCGATTGACGAGTCGCCAACGAACGCATATAAACTCGATCTTGGTTGATTGCATTCATCCGAATTCGATCTCCTAACAATGCTCCTCCAGTTTTTCTTTTCGAAGGATCGACGGAAACAATCGCAATTGTTTTATCTTCAAAATCCATCAAAAATCGTCGAACCAATTCATCCACTAGGCTAGATTTGCCTGCTCCACCTGTCCCTGTAATTCCTAAAACAGGAATAGTCTTCGTTTTATTTTCTTTATTGATTTGAGCTAGCCAGTCTTTATTTTCTTCTGGAAAATTCTCTACCGCTGAAATCATTCGAGCAATCGCATGAGGATCTTTCTCCGCAAATTTTTTCACTTCTCCATTCAAATTAATTCCAACCGGAAAATCACAACCTTCCAACATTTCATTAATCATCCCTTGCAATCCCATTTTCCGACCATCATCAGGTGAATAAATATGAGTAATCCCATATTCATGCAGCATGGCAATCTCAGTTGGCAAAATAGTTCCGCCACCGCCGCCATAAATTTTCACATGACCAGCACCTCGCTCTTGCAGCAAGTCGTACATATATTTAAAAAATTCATTGTGACCACCTTGGTAAGATGTCAATGCAATGCCCTGCACATCTTCTTGAATCGCAGTATTGACAATTTCTTGGACAGATCGATTGTGTCCGAGGTGAATAATTTCAGCGCCGCTGCTCTGCAAAATTCGACGCATGATATTGATAGCTGCATCATGCCCATCAAATAAGGAACCCGCAGTAACAATTCGGATTTTATTCTTCGGTTGGTACGGAGTTATTTTTTCCATAAATATATTTGGTTATTAATCCTTTTGTGATCTAACAACCCAAAAGGACTCTGGTTCAAAATGTACGTGGCACAAAATTACACTTTTTTGCTTTTGAAAAGGCTAGAAATTCATGGAAATAGTTTCTGATTGTCTAAAAAATACTCTCAGCCGTGGCATGGTTTCAAACCGTGTCATGGCTAAATATATTACACTACTCATATCAATTTTCCCAAAATATTATTTTAGCTTCGCAAAAAGTAAAACAGAAATTAGTGCGCAAAACCTCACTTCTTCTTTTAATTATCGTTTCTTTTTTCGCATTTTTTCGGCTAGGCGATCATCCAATTCAAGATTGGGATGAAGCTCGTCATGGAATTAATGCTATCGAAATGCTGCAAAATGGCGACTGGGTCAACCTTCATTTTAAAGGGCGACCTGATAATTGGAATGTAAAACCACCTTTAGCTATTTGGGCGATTGCTGGAAGTTATTCTATTTTTGGAGTTAACGATTGGGCGTTGCGAATTCCTTCTGCTTTGTCAATTATTTTAGCG
>CAYGRM010000400.1:0-6107 GCA_964352225.1 uncultured Saprospiraceae bacterium
CAATAGTATTAAAGCTATTTTATTACATTTTTCACTTAAAACAGTCATACAATGAAAACTACCTCCAAACTCGAATTTTTAAGTCAATTTCCTCTTTTTGATGTTTTATCTGAGGAAGAGTTATCGTATTTGAACAAATTTACTGAAGCTAAGACTTACAAAAAATATGATCACGTATTCCGTGAAGATGAAGCATCCGACACTATTTTCTTTTTGACTAAAGGAATAATCAAGTTAGGTTCCCACAGCCATGATGGCCGGGAAGTAATTAAACATATCCTTCATCCACATGCTATGTTTGGAGAATTAGGCTTAGTTGGCGAGGAAAAAAGACAAGGATTTGCTGAGGTAATGAATGAGCCAGCAGAATGTTTATTATTAAAAGTTTCTGATTTCAAAAAACTAATGGATCAAAATCATCAGTTATGCTTCAATGTGATCAACTTAGTAGGCGGAAAATTACGCAAAGCAGAAAGTCGTTTGGAATCTTTAATATTTAAGGATGCTCGTGCTAGAATTATTGATTTCCTTAAAGATAGCGTAGAAAAAAGAGGAAGAAGAGTTGGCTTTGAAATGTTATTAAAACATTCTTTGACTCAACAAGATATCGCAAATATCACAGGAACATCTCGTCAAACTGTGACTTCTGTTTTAAATGACCTAAGAAAATCTGATCTAATTTATTTTAATCGAAGAAGTATTCTTATTCGAGATATGCAAAAACTAGCATAGTAGTTTTTTTTGCCGCAGATCAGGCTGATTAATTATGACTCTTATGATTTTTCATTATTGAATATTACTAAAATGAAATCATAAAAATCATATCGATCATAAAAAATCTGCGGCAAAAAAAATCACTACTCAAAAACCAACCGATCCTGATCTGCCAAGAAATTCAATTTCTCCCGAAACGTTTGCTGATCCTCATAATTCAACTCTGCTGTGAAAATAGCTTCTTGATCAAAAACTCGATACTTCGATTTTCCTGTAAAATCAAAAACTGACGAAGCCCCAGAGTACTGATACTGATTCTCATCCTCCCCTACTCGATTCACACCAATAGTATAAGATTGATTTTCGATGGCTCGAGCTGCAAGCAAAGTTTGCCAAGCATCAATTCGAGGTGTAGGCCAACTTGCCATATAAATGAGTAAATCATATCCTTCAGAATTTCGACTCCATTCTGGAAATCTTAAATCATAACAAATCAATGGGCAGATTTTCCACCCTTTCCATTCCGCGATCAATCGCTTAGTTCCAGCGGTATACGATTCATCTTCTTTGGCTAAGGTAAATAGGTGTTTTTTATCATAAGTTAAATAATTCCCATCTGGCTGCATCCAAACTAAGCGATTGAAATATTGCTCATTTTCAGTAGCTATAAAACTTCCTGTGATGACTGCATTTGCTAATTTTGCTTGATCTTTTAACCAATCCATCGTTTTTCCATCCATCGGTTCAGCAACCCGTTCTGGTTTCATGCTGAAGCCGGTGGAAAACATTTCAGGCAAAACGATTAGATCAGTTTGACCTTGGACAGTTTTTATTTTTTGAGAAAAATGATTTAGATTTTCTTCAATTCTTTCCCAAAGAATATTGGATTGGATAAGCGTAACTCGGAGGTTTTGCATTTCTATTTTTTGACAAAAATAAAAAAATTAGCAATGATAAAAGTACTATGCAATGAGAGAAATTTCAATGAAGAAGTTTAGCTTTTCTTCAAGAAAAAAGATAAATTTTAATTTTCTGGAACTTTTTTTAAAAACAGGCTTTTTTTTTGCAGTAGAATGAACTTTCCAAGAGAATCTTTTGTACATATAATAAAATCCGACCACTTAATCGTTTTTTTTAAAAAAGTCAAGTTTTTTTACTAACAAAAGCAACTTATTTATCTAAAAAACGTACTTATTAACAAGAACGGAACTCTTTTTGATTGAGAAGGAATACGGAACAAAAACTTATTTTACAAATTATTCGAAATCTTATAACATAACCTTTTTAAATCCGACCTAGAAAATGCGTCAATTAAAAATTACTAACAAAATTACTGCGAGAGAAAGTCTATCACTAGATAAGTATCTCAATGACATCGGCAAAATTGCTTTACTCACCGCTGATGAGGAGGCAGAATTAGCCCGTAGAATTAGAGCTGGCGATGATGCTGCGCTTGAAAGACTTACCAAAGCAAATCTTAGATTCGTTGTTTCAGTTGCCAAACAGTACCAAAATCAAGGCTTATCTTTAAGCGATTTGATTAATGAAGGGAACGTTGGTTTGATGAAAGCGGGAAGACGATTTGATGAAACTAAAGGATTCAAATTTATTTCCTACGCAGTTTGGTGGATTCGACAATCAATCTTACAATCGATTGTGGAATACTCAAGAATTGTTCGTTTACCTTTGAATAAGGTAGGTTCTTACAACAAGATCAATGAAGCTTATTTAAACTTTATTCAAAAATTTGAAAGAGAACCAAGTCATGAAGAATTAGCAGAGATTCTGGATATCAAACCAAAAGATGTGGCTAACATGATGAAAGGAAACGGTAGACATCTTTCCTTTGATGCTCCACTTGGAACCGAGGAAGGTGACTCAACTATGCTAGATGTAGTATCTGCCAATGATCCTGGATCGAGTCCTGATAATAACTTAATGGACATTTCTTTAAAAGAAGAGGTTCAGCAAGGGTTGAGTATTTTATCGCCTCGTGAAGTGGAAGTTTTATCTTCTTACTATGGCTTAAATGGATATAAATCATTGACTTTGGAAGAGATCGGAGATCTTTATGGTTTGACTCGTGAGCGAGTAAGACAAATTAAAGAAAGAGCAATCCGAAGACTTCGCAAGTCTTACAATAGAAATAATTTAAGATCATACCTCGGATAATCCTCTAGTTTTATCCTAGTGATTTTAACGTTTAGCAAAAACCCATCTCGATCTTTCGGGATGGATTTTTTTTTGATGTATATTGGCTTTGAAACCGATTTTAAAATTTTTAAAAACTACTCATGAAATCTATATACTTATTCTTTTTTATCCTGATTATTTTTTCTTGCAAAAATGAAAAAAATAATACGCAAAGTAACTCAGAAATTAAACCCGCTAAATCAATTCCCACAGAGGAAATTAAACCAACCGAATTAGAAGTTTACATTGACGATTTCAAAATGAGAAGTGGTCCGGGAGTTCAATATGATGAGGTAGCACGTTTAAAAGAAAATACAATCGTTATTTACCAAGGCGAAGAAAGCATGAACACAACAGAAATAAAATTACGAGGAGTAAAATTAAATGCAACTTGGCTCAAAGTAAAAACCAAAGAAGGCGTTGAAGGTTGGATTTATGGCGGAGGAATTAAACCTGCAAAAAATGCTGATACCATGTCCACAAAAAAAATTAACGAGATGCAAATGAATAGTTTTTTTGATAAAAAAATAACTGATCGCATCAAGGCATATGATACACAATGGAATAGTTCAAAAACAAGTTCAGCTTTCGCAGAAGCATATCTAATGGGAGAAAAAACACAGCAAGCAATCAATGAAGGATTAGCGAATAAAGTAGAAATTGATGATCCTGGAAAATTAGTGGATATGTCTTGGTTAGAAAATTCTTTTCCAGGTTTTCAAAATTCTTTAGTTGCGGAAGGCACAACTTTCAATATCTTTAAAGATTTTAAAATAATGTATGCGAAGGCAAAAGAAACAGAAGGAACAGAAGATGAAGATTTTATTACCTTCCAATTTCATGCAAATGAAACCGATAGCATAGAGTATTTTTACAAATCATGGTTTATGCAAACATGGGATTATGGAGGGCACAGTTTGCTTGGTCAAGGGAAACATTTCAATTTGTTAAAAGAAGCTAACGATCTCTTAGCCCAAAGTAAATTGTTTGAAAAACCCATTTTAGAAATCAAAACTGAAATCCTAAATGACATCTCTGCCGAATACATAACTTACTGGGAATCAAAAGATAAGATACTCGAAGAGATGAAAAAAATAGTCTCCGCTGACTTTGATTTTTTGACCAAGCAAGACAAAATTTTAATAAAAACAAGATACGAGCAATTCAAAAATCCGAAGGCCAACAAAATTGAAGTGAATAATCGAGCTTATTGAAATTGTTGGACGTTGAACGTTTTACGTTGAACGCCCCAAGCGTAAACGTCCATTGTAAAACGTAAAACATTAAAAACACATTTACATGTCACCACTCATATTTTTTTTAGCATTATTTGTCGGAGGATTGTTAGCTGTCCTAGCGCTTTATTTCGTCTATTTTGCTTTGCTTCATTTTCAACCAGGCAAAGGAAAAATTCGAAATGACTTGAAAAAAATGAAAAATGAAATTGCTCCATTTATCGACGAATTGATTCCATGGAATAAAGAGGAATTGGAGTTATTATCTTCTAACCAAGTCAAGCAAAAAATCAGTAAAGGAATTATCACAACTGCTGAAGGCGTTTTTAATTCTATTTACCATGAACCATTAATTGCCTATTCTTATAAAAAATATATTTCTTCAAAAAGAAATGAAGTCATTTATGCTCGAACTTCCAATCATGAATTTGTTTATCGAACTAAAAAAGATTCAACTGAACTTTTTATTGATAATCAAAAAGTTGGGGTTATTAATAACCAAGGATTACTTCATGGAGGGCGAAGAAAACGACTACTTGCTCGAATTAATAAAAGTGAAAATGAACTAGAGTTACCCATCATCATTGGTGATAAGGAACGAGGTACTTTGATGAAACCTGATTCAGATTCAGTTAACCCCAGGGCATTTCAATTCGTTGGAGAAATGGGTAAAAATGAAGAAGCGGTTTTTCTTTCATTAGCTGTATTGGAACTCATAAGGGATTCCGTAGGCAGATAACAGTTTTCAGTAGGCAAGTACCTGCTGTCTACTGAAAACTGCCTACTAAAATCTGTTTTACTCATCGTAAATAAATGTATTTTCATTCTCCTAAAAACCTTTATTCTGGACATTCTTGTTACTTTTGATAAATATTTTTTGAAACAATTGATGGTTTTACCTGTTTAGAAGCTATTAATAAAATATCTGATTGAAAAACGAAATATTATGAATGTTTTAGATCAAGTAAGAGTTATCGTTTACCGAATAAATAAAAAGGGATTAGAAATCTTCTTAGTGAATGAAGAAGATAACTGGCAAATACCAAAAGGGAGTTTCCAACAGTCCCCATCTTCCATTCTTTCAGAAGATAACCTAATTGAATTAGAGCCTACTCAAAACAGCAATGGCAACATGCAAAGAGCATTAGCAGTTGAAGGCGATTGGCATGACATTCCGTCCATCAGAGGAATTATTAAAGACGATGTACGTATTGTAAAGGATCAATTAAAACAACGTATTCCAGGTTTGGAACAAGGCACTTTTGTAGCAGTAAAGGAAGCGGTGAAAAGAGTTATGCCCGAAGAATACGCTTGTTTGAAAGAGTTAAAAGAAATTATTGTAGATCGTAATTCTGCGAAATACATTTAGAAAAAATAAAACTTTAATATTAGAGGTATTAATCCTAGAAGGATTGATACCTCTTTTTTTTATAGATTCAATTCTTTCCTCATTCTCAAAAACTCCTCATTTAAAGACGCTTGTAAAATTACTTCTTCGTCAAGACAAGGATGTCTAAATGTTAACTCTTGGGCGTGCAGTAACATGGTCATCATATTCCATTTTTCCTTAAAAAATTTGTTTTGCTTATTACAACCATGGGGTCGATCACCAATGATTGGATGTCGGAGATGATTAAGATGTTTTCGAATTTGATGCTGTCGACCTGTTTTTGGAAATGCTTCGATGAGAGAATATCTTGAAGTTGGATGTTTTCCAAAGGGAATCTCTAGTTCCGTGTGTTTACTATTGTAGAAGGAAGTAATGGCTTCTTGTCTTTTATTTCGATCATTAGTTAGCGGATAATTTACTTCTATTTTTTCTGGAAAAAACCCACGAACGATGGCAAGGTATTTTTTAGAAACACGATTTTCGAGAAATTCATCTTGCACTAGTTTTGCAGTTTTTTTATCTAAAGCAAAAAGTAAAACGCCAGAAGTTTTTCGATCTAATCGATGAATAGGGAA
>CAYGRM010000401.1:0-6094 GCA_964352225.1 uncultured Saprospiraceae bacterium
ATCTAGTTCTAATTTCAAAGCCGGGAATAAAAAAATCCCTTCTTTCAGTTCCGAAAACGAAAGTAGGGATTTTTTTATTCCCGATTTTTTAAATGAGAATTTGACTTAGAGTAATTTTTTTAAAACGCGCATCAGGTTTTTTTCTAACAAACTAAATTCGCCATCTGCCATGAATTCTTTTTTCATCATATCTAATAATTCGTTAGTTCGATCTGAAGTAGGAAAATACAAACCCTTGTAGGAAAGTATAGTATTGATTTTGTTAATGTCCGACATGGAATGGTATTCATTCCAAATCGTATTAAAAGTATCTTCATTCACTTTTTGTAAAATTGCTTCCTTTTCATCAGAGGTAACTTTTAAATCGGCAGATGCTGCATAGAGCATTAAGAATGCTGAAAATTCTTGAAAATTCCATTTTGGATGATCACTCATTTTGTTTTTGTTTTGTTTGTAAAAGTAAAAATTTTTTACAAAAAAGAAAGCCTTAAATAATTCGCAAATCAGTTAATTTGTCAAGGTGAGATATTTAAGTGAGTATTTAGTATAATGATTTTTTTTAATAAAAGAAAATCTACATTTTGTTCTATGATAGCAACAAGTTCAGTTTAAAATACTTATTTTTACATCCTTTCGTTGTTATTTCATCAAAACATAAAGACTATTATCCACAACACAGTTTATCACGGCGTGCGAGTAATTTTTATTTCATTTTTAATGTTGCTTTTTGGAAGTTCACTTTTTGCTCAAGTTGGCAAAGTGGCTACCGAAACTTTTTTTCCAGTAAAAATAAATAAGCAATGGGGTATGATGAATTCCAAGGGGAAAGTAGTGATCCAACCTCAATATGACGCAATTGGAGAATTCAAAGAATACGGCTACGCAGTCATGCAACGAAACGGTCGAGTAGGATTGGTGAATAAATATGGTCGAGAGGTCCTCTCTCCAAAATATGATGATATTAAAATTTTAGATTCCTTGCTCTTTGCAGTTTTGGACGTATCGGATTGGAAAGTGGTTAATTATAGAGGAAAAGTAATTTTGAATAATGGTTATGAACAAGTACATATCTGGAAAAGAAAATTTATTGGATTTAGACAAAATAGAAAATGGGGAGTTGCTAATATCAAAGGTGAAATAATTACTAGTCCAAAATATGATGAAATTGAATTATTAGAGAACGAATTTTTTCAAACCAAGATCGACGACAAGTTAGGGTTGTTAGCCAGCGATGGAAAAGAAATACTTGCTAACGAGTCTTCCCAAATAGAAATTTACAATCCTCAACTTTTCTTTTTTCAAAAAAATAAAAAATGGGGAGCTGTCAATCAAAAAGGACAACAATTAATTCGTCCATCCTTCCAATCATTTTTTACGCTTTCCGATAATTTCATCAAACTCATTGCGAACAGTCGAGTGTATTTATATTCTGTTCCAAAAGAGGAAATTATTACCAAAGGTCAATATGATACATATTATACTTTTTCCAAAAAATATGTATTGTGTAAGAATAAACGTAAGCTAGGCCTAATTGATTGGCTTGGAAAAGCATTGTTAGATGTAAAATATGATGAGATCCAATCCTATGGAAATGATCAATTTCGAGTGAGTATTAAAGGTAAGTGGGGAGTGGTCGCAGCAGGTGATCAAATCATTGTTCCTTTCGAGTATGATTATATTGCGCCCTTAAAATCAAAAATGTGTATCGTCAAAAAGGATGGAAAATTGGGGATAGTAAGTATTGATGGAAAAGAACAAGTATACCCTAATTATGATAGGATTAGTATTGAAAATAATAAAGCTGAGGCATATCAGGGTGATATTTTCACCCTGCTTACTTTTGATGAAAATGGAAATTTGAAAGGAGAGGATGAATTTCAAAATCATGTGAAATTAAAAATAGGAGGGAAAAGAAATGGTGGTAAATTAGATAGTTCATCTGCGGATAATGATTACCAATTAGACCAATTTGAATGGTATTACGATGCGAAGCAGGATAAGTGGGGATTGCGAAAATTAGAAGATGGAAGTGTTCATATCGAACCTGTTTTCGATTGGATTCGAATGGAGAGAGATATTAATTTTACGTTGGTTGGGATTGAGAAGTGGAATAAATATTCATTTGATCGAACTACATATCGCTTTGATATGGTTTTTGGATTAGTCAATAATGAAAATGGTTTGTTGGTGACTCCGTTAGAATTATTGGATGTACGTTTATCCGATTTCCGAAAAGGTCACCCTGCTGCTAGAGTTGTATTTTCTGATGGTTCTCATGGATTGGTGGCAGAAAATGGTGCTTACTTGGCTAAGGATTATGCCTTTATTGATAACTTTCAAAATGGGATGGCTAGGATGAGTATGAAAGGAAAGTTGTCAGGTAATTTGAAAAATGAAGATAGAGGACTAGGAAAAGTTAAAAACTACTTGAAATCACTTTTGTCACCTAATTATATGACTGATTATACGAATCATGATCAGGAGTTTAGAAATGTTGCGGAATTAACTTGCCACAATTGTGAGTGGGGATACATTGATACTAGTGGGAAGGTGGTAGTTACACCGAAGTATAATTTTGTAGGAGAGATGGTTAATAACATTGGGATCGTAGAAAAAGGGAATAAAATTGGAGCGATAGATACTTCCGGAAATATATTGTTGGAATGTGATTATGATCAAATTAATTTTTTAGAAAAAACTGATAACCAGATTTTGCAAGTGTATAAAAATGGATCAAAATATGGATTGATTGATACCCTAGCAGAAGTTGCAGTTGACTTGAAGTATGATGAAATAGGAGAATTAAGCGAAGGACGATTAGCTGTTTTAAGAAAAGGGCTTTGGGGATTTACCAACTTGCAAGGAGAAGAAGTTATTCCTTGCATATATCGAAAAATTGGAAATTTTCAAGAAGGCTATGCCGCAGCTCAATTAGGTAATAAATGGGGATTCATAGACCTAGCGGGTAATATCATTGTAGAATTCAAATATCGAAGAGTTGGTAATTTTAAAAATGGGCTGGCATGGGTAGCAACTTCTTCTGGCGTTGGATACATTAATGATCAAAGTGAAAAGGTAATTATTCCGAAGTTTGACAAAGCTTTTGATTTTGAAAATAACGTGGCTAGGGTCGTGGTCAATGGTGAGTTTGGATTAATAAATAGTCTAGGGGAATATTTTGTACGACCAAAATATAATCATATTGGGGAGTTTAATGAAATGGGAATTGCCATTGTTCAGATTGGAAATCACAAAATTCGATATGGTCTAATGAATCAAACGGGAGATTTAATTGGAAATACTCAATACAAAAAAATCCTGCCATTCAAAGAAGGTCTTGCAGCAGTTCAATACAAAAATAGATTTGGTTATATCGATGCAAAAGGGAAAGTGGTGATCGAAGCACAATATTCTAAAGCTTCGAATTTTTCAGAAGGATTAGCTGCTGTGCAAAAAAATGGAGAGTGTGGTTATATCGATAAAACTGGAAAAGAAGTAATTCCTTTGACTTATTCCCGATGTCTAGATTTTGAAGGTGGAAAAGCAATTGTATTTAAAGGAATGAGAAATGCCGGAGTGATTAGCAAAACTGGAGAAGAAATCATTTCTCCGAGCATAAATGGTCTTGTTGGATTTTCTAATCAACGAGGATTAATTCGAGATGGAAGTTGGAATTATTATTATATAACTGAAGAGGCAAGATTTTACGATGGATACTATGATTATGCTCAATCCTTCGAACATGGCATTGCCATCGTGCAAAAAAATGGAAAATGGGGAATCATCAACCAAAATGGAATGCCAGTCATTACGCCTAAATATGACAAGATTGAACCCTTCAAAGATGGATATGCAAAAGTGCGAATTAATGGTTTTAGTGGTTTGACCAACTTGAAAGGAGAATCAATTGTATTGCCAGAATATGAATTTATTAGCTATGTCGGAGAAGGATTATTTAGAGTAGAGAAAGGAGATCAAATTGGATATTTTGATTTGATGGGAGAGTGGATCTGGAATTTACAAAACTGATTTTTCAAGATTAAAAATGAGTAAGTCCTTCCAGATTTTTAAAATCTGGAAGGGCTTTTTTTTTAAAAACTATGATTTTTTCACAAGTCCATTTTCATCTAGGAATTCTAAGAAATGGGATTTTAAAGATTTATTGAAAATTGAAATTACTTTCCCTTCGTTTCTCTCAAATCCATTACTAGCTTTAGCCACATCTTCTAATAAATTTATTAAGTCATAATAATAGGGCGTTGGTCCATTCTCTTTCAAGGTTTCTAATGCTTTTAAATAGGCATCTTTTAATTCAGTTTCTTTTTTTCTTTCCCAGTTAAATGACCATTTTGCATCTTCTCCCCATGAAAATTGGGCAAGTTTTTCATCAATAACTTTAATTTCCTCCTCTTGAATTAATCCATCTGCAATAGCAACAGCATAAATAATTTCTCCAAATGCATCATGTAATCTTGCTTGACTGACCATAGTTTAATTTTTCGATTTGTGATAAAAATTATGTTTGAATTTACTCAAAATAGAAACATAAAACGAATTGATTTCTTTTAAAAGGTAAGATATTAAAAGAAATTTTCATTTTACATATTGATGTAGGAACTTACTAAAATATTTAGAATTACAGTATTGCTTTTGCTTTTACCTATTTCTTTTCTTATTTTTAAACTATCTATAGATCTCACCTACCGATATTCTCCAGTACCTAAAATATAAGATTAGCCACTTTGATTCCATAATACTCAATGTATTAAGGATATTTTTATTAATACCTAAGACGACCTTTCTAATGAGAAAAAAACTAACTAACGTTCTTTTTATGACAATTTGTGGATTGCTTATTTATTCTTGTAATCCTGAAAAAGCAGAAATTATAATTGAGGAACCTGTCGAAGAAAAAAGCCCATTTGCTGGCTCGAGTGATTTTGTAATTAGTCAAAATTATTTGGTTAGGATAATGACCTTGGCCTTAACTAATGCTTTGTTACGTCCTGAGATGCATGGTCTTCAAGGCCCTCCTCAGGTGGATACACGAACTTGTCCAATGGTAACCGCGACTACAGGATCTCCTAATGTTTTAGAAATTGATTTTGGAACAGATTGTCTCTTCAATAATACGCTTGGGGGAACTGCTGATACTATTTCTGGACTGATCCGATTAGAAGCTTACGGGCCAATTACTGATCCTAGCACGAATACCTTCTTGGTAATGGATGAAATAAAAATGAATGGAAAAATCATCAGATTCGTTGCAGGAGATCCTGTGAATGCCGATTGGATAAAATTTAAATTTTCTGGAAATACTTCGACGAGTAATTTTACCTATGATGCTTTCATAGATGGCTCGTTTCTGCCAGGAGCAGATCCAATTTTTGATCGGTCTCAGTTTCAAATAGTGGACTGCAACTCAGGGGATAGTTTAGTTTTATATCCATCATATTCTGGAATTACAGCGTTTAACTTTGATTTTATTGATCCAGATGATCCAACAACTGCACCTGAATTTACTTATGAAAGTTTAGTAAATGGATGTTATGAAGTAGATATAAATCCTATTATTGCTTTTTATTATGACGGATCAGGCACTTTGTTGGAAGATTATAATATTACCAAAGAAGATAATTCTCCATTACTTTTTAAGCCACTATGTAAATGGATTTTTGGCGGAAAATTAAACTATGATGATATTCCGCTAAGTGATCCAAATTTTACCGATATGATTAATGATCCATATTTGAAAATATGCTATGGTTCAGATGAATTTGGAGTAGATAATAATTTGTGTGATAGATTTGTCAAAATGACGAGTTGCGATATTTTCGAAAATAATGTTTGTATTTCAGGAGCAGATACCACGATTTTGGCTTGTCCTCTCTAAGAGACTGTTTTGAATTATTATGCTGCCAAATCCAGTCGGTTTGGCTTGCATAATAATTCAAAACAGTCTCTTAGAATAAAAATTAAAATGTCGATCAAAATCAAAACAAGACTGAATGTAAATTTTTGATTTTGATTGACATTTTAAATAAACAATTATTCTTCTCCTTCCTCTTCTTCTTCTTCTGGAGCTAAAACAGGA
>CAYGRM010000402.1:0-5932 GCA_964352225.1 uncultured Saprospiraceae bacterium
CTAAAAGGGAAGAAAATATTTGTCATGAAAAATGGAATTGCTGAAGAATTAATCATCAAAACAGGCTTAAGAACCGATACCCAAGTAGCTGTAGAAGATGGATTGATGATTGGCGATTCGGTGGTGGTAAGTGCATTGATGTCAGTCAAAAAAGGATTGCCGATTATGGCTAAATCCTCGCTGAATTAATAGATTTTATTCGATGGACGTTGAACGTTTTACGTTTTACGATCTCTCATACAACTTCATTTAGAATAAAGTCAAATAGAGTTTTAAAAATTAATCGAAACGTAATACGTCAAAAAAATACTCATGTCATTATCAACTATATCAATTAAAAGACCGGTTTTAGCGATAGTGATGAATCTATTGATTTTGCTTTTTGGATTCATCAGTTTTCAATATTTAGGGGTAAGAGAATTTCCCTCCATTGATCCTCCTGTCGTGTCAGTTAGTACCAATTATCCCGGCGCCAACTCTGACATCATCGAATCACAAATTACTGAACCACTCGAAAAAGCGATCAATAGTGTTCCTGGAATTCGAACGATTAGTTCATCGAGTAATCAAGGCTCCAGTAGAATTACGATTGAGTTTAATTTGGATGTGGATATGGAACAAGCCGCGAATGATGTGCGAGATAAAGTTTCTCAAGCAGCTCGTTCCTTGCCCAAAGATTTAGATGGATTGCCTACCGTAAGAAAAGCGGATGCTGATTCTCAAACGATCTATGTCTTGCGATTAAAAAGTAATAATCGTGGTTCGATGGAGCTAAGTGATTATGCTGAAAATGTGTTATTGCCTCGTTTTGAAACCATCGATAATGTGAGTAATGTTCGTATTTGGGGGCAAAAAAGATATGCGATGCGTATCTGGATGCAACCTGATAAAATGGCTGCTCAAGGCGTAACCACTCAAGATGTCAAGATCGCTTTGGATAGGGAAAATGTTGAATTGCCGAGCGGTAAAATTCAAGGCGATAACACCGAATTGACTGTAAAAACATTAGGTCGTTTTGTAAGCGAGGAAGATTTTAACAACTTAATTATAAAAACCGATGGCTCCAAAATAATTCGACTTCAAGATGTAGGCTATGCACAATTAGGTCCTGAAAAAGAAGAGGGGATATTAAGAATTGATGGTCAAGCACAAGTAGGGATTGCTATTAGTCCTCAGCCCGGAGCAAATTATTTAGACATCGCTGAAGATGTCAAAGAAAGATTTAAAATTGTCAAAGATGATCTGCCAGATGATTTAACCTTAGAAGTATTCTTGGATTATACCACTTTTATTGATGCTTCAATTGAGGAAGTAAAAGAAACTTTGGTCATTGCGGTAGTCTTAGTCATCTTCATTATTTTTCTATTTTTTAGAGATTGGATTTTAGCGATTCGTCCATTGATTGATATTCCTGTTTCTTTGGTGGGGACATTTTTTGTCATGTATCTTTTTGGTTTTTCGATCAATGTATTAACCTTGCTGGCAATCGTGTTGGCTACTGGTTTGGTGGTGGATGATGGGATCGTAGTGACAGAAAATATTTTTAAAAAAATAGAAGAAGGTTGTACTCCAATTGAAGCTGCCATTAAAGGTTCAAATGAAATTTTATTTGCGATTATTTCTACTTCCGTTTCCTTAGCTGCGGTATTTTTGCCCGTTATTTTTATGGAAGGATTTGTCGGAAAATTATTTAGAGAATTTGGTATTGTGTTGGCTTCAGCAGTATTGATTTCTGCTTTTGTTTCTTTGACGTTAACGCCAGTTTTGAATGCATTTTTAATTAGAAAAAATAAAAAGCATAATTGGTTTTACAATGCGACAGAGCCATTTTATAAAGGCATGGAAAATAGTTATCGAGAAGGATTAAGTAAATTTATTGATCGTCGATGGTTAGCACTTCCCATATTTGCCATGGTTGGTTTTATGATTTATTTTTTTGGTAACCAACTCCAATCTGAATTAGCACCTATTGATGATCGAGGTGTACTGCGAGTAATGATGATTACGCCCGAAGGATCTTCTTATGAATTTATGGATGATTACGTTTTAAAATCCTACGATATGATGAAGCGGGAGATTCCAGAAGCTGATGGAATACTTACTTATACTGCACCTGGATTTGCAGGGTCAGGAGCTTCTAATTCTGCCTTTGCTAGAATAAAATTATCGGAGAGCACCACCCGAGAACGCTCACAAACAGAAATAAAAGATTACATCAATAAGCAATTTAAAAAGATGCCTGATGCTCGGGCATTTGCAAGTGAAAGTCAGACAATTTCGCAAAATAGGAGAGGAGGTTTACCGGTCGAATATGTGATTCAAGCACCTGACTTAGAACGATTGCGAGAGTACATTCCTAAGTTTATGAATGAAGTGGAGAATGACCCAACTTTCTCCATTGTTGATCTTAATCTTAAATTTAACAAACCTGAATTAAACATCACCATTGACCGCTCTAAGTCCAAAACGCTCGGTGTATCTGTCTCTGATGTGGCAACGACTATGCAACTAGCATTTGCAGGGCAACGATTTGCCTACTTCACTAAAGATGGAAAACAGTATCAAGTGATTGGCCAATTTGATCGGAAAAATAGAGATGAACCGATTGACTTAAAAACCTTGTATGTAAAAAATAATCAAGGTCAAATGGTGCAACTCGATAATATTGTCAAAATTGAAGAAGAGAGTAGCCCTCCTCAATTATATCATTATAATCGATTTTTGAGTGCAACCGTTTCGGCAGGATTGAATGAAGGGAAAACTGTGGCAGATGGAATTGCTGCCATGGATGCAGCTAAGAAAAAACTTAATGATCCAGCCATCAGAACCGAACTCACAGGAAACTCCAGAGACTTTTTGGAAAGTTCGAACAGTACTCTTTTTTCATTTGCTTTAGCGTTGCTTTTAGTTTATCTGATCCTCGCAGCACAGTTTGAAAGTTTTATTGATCCATTTATAATTATGTTAACGGTTCCTTTGGCGGTAGCTGGAGCGATCTTTTCACTTTGGCTTTTTGATCAAACCCTCAATATTTTTTCTCAAATTGGAATCATCATGTTGATTGGTCTAGTGACAAAAAATGGAATTCTGATTGTCGAGTTTGCCAACCAATTAAGAGAGAAGGGAATGAGTATCAGAGAAGCCGCTTTGGAAGCTGCAACTATGCGGATGCGCCCAATTATCATGACAACTTTAGCTACGGTCTTCGGTGCCATGCCGATTGCTTTAGCCTTAGGTTCGGCTGGGAAAAGTAGAATGTCAATGGGAATCGTAGTGATGGGCGGTCTATTATTTTCTTTGGCTCTGACCTTATATGTAATTCCTGTAGTGTATACTTATTTGACTCGAAATAAAGATTATGATCGGATGAAGCGAATAGAAAAAATTGCTAAGGAAGCAGAAGAGGAGCGATTTGAACCTGTAGTTAGCGAAGAATAATGAATTTGCGTTTACTTAATTTTCAAAATTTAGTTAACGAGAATGGAAGCTTACTAATTGATAAAATGTAAAAAAGATACTGATAAAATTATTACTATAATGACAAAATACTGGTTTGTAAATATATTGTTATTTTTTTCTTTTTTTGTAAAAAGTCAAAACACACTTACCCTACAAGAAGCGATCGGAATTGCCTTAGAACAAAACTATGGCATCCAGATTGTTAAATTGGAACAGCTAGCCGATGCTGCTCAAGTTTATAAATCTAATGCAGGAATTGGGCCAACGGTAGATTGGAATGTAGGACTTAATTTAGGTGGGAATAACGTTAATCAAAAATTTACCGATGGTAGAATCATCAATCGTTGGGGGCGTACGATTAATCCTAGCACGAATCTTACTGTTGGAATCACTTTATTCGATGGCGGAAGAATGAATGCTACTTATGACCGATTAGGATTATTAAGTGAATTTAGCATGGAGGAAAGTAAGCTCCTGATTCAAAATACGATCGTGCAAGTGATGGAAGTATATTACGATATCAATCGACAAAAATCAACCGTTAACTACCTTAATACTATCATCAAATATTATCAAGAGCAGGTGGAAATTACGGAAGAAAGATGGAAAGTAGGAAAGGGATCGAAGTTAGATTTTTTGCAATCACAGATAAATCTTAATGCACAATTATCCGAAATGGCTCAGGCGGGAAATAATCTTAAAAATGCAAAAATCACTTTAAATGGTTTATTGAATCGAGATCCAAATGAGGATTATGATATTGAAAAAATTGAAACCGCCACGGCTAATTACCAATTTGAAACCTTGGCTAATTTAGCTAAAACAAAAAATAGAGACATTCTTTTATTACAAAAAGCTAGGCAAATTAGTCTCAAGCAAGAGGAACAATTTGAAGCTGATCGCAAACCCACTATTTCACTAAATGGAACACTCGGGTATAATTTTAATAGTTCTACTGCTGGTTTTTTAGTATCTAATTCCAATGTGTTTTCTAGTGTTGGAATTGCCAGCCGTTGGAATCTGTACGATGGGAATAATCGTAAAAATCAAATCGCCATCTCTAAAATTAATACTCAAATCATAGAAAAGCAGCAAGAAAATTTGGATGCACAAATCTTAACTGACTTAACGCTTGCCTACAATCAATATCGTTCAGATGAAGAATTATTAGCTTTTGAAGAAAAAAACAAAACGCTAGCAGAAGAAAATCTTTCGATTGCTTTGGAAAAATTTCGTCTAGGTGGTTCTTCTATTTTGGAACTGAATGAAGCGCAGAGAGGATTTGATACTGCACTAAATCGATTGGTAAATTCAGAATATAATATTAAGATTTCGGAGTTAGAACTCTTATTGTTGAGCGGCGAATTGGTAAAGTAAAAAGGTAACTTAGTAATAGATTTTATAGCAAAATATTTCTAATCATTAAAAGAACTGACCATGAAAAAAATTAATAAAGAAGATATCAATCAAGAAGTATTTGACCTCTATGATGAGTACGCACATAATCGAATTGATCGAAGAAAGTTTATGGAAAAATTATCCATCTATGCAGTTGGTGGATTGACGATGAGTAATTTATTAAGTTGCGTCATGCCTAACTATAATGAAATCCAAATCCAAAATGATGACCCTCGATTAGTAACTGAATTTATCACCTATAATTCTAAAGATGGAGGAGGGGAGATCAAAGGATTACTTTCTCGCCCTGCAAAAGTGAAGAAAAAACTGCCTGGAATTATTGTCGTTCATGAAAATCGAGGATTGAATCCACACATTGAAGATGTAGGAAGAAGAGCAGCCTTGCCTGGATTTATTTCGTTGGCGCCAGATGCTTTGACTCCACTTGGTGGCTACCCTGGTAATGATGATGATGGACGAACCTTGCAACGGAAACGAGATAGAAATGAGATGTTAGAAGATTTTATTGCTGCTTTTGAATACTTGAAAAATCACCCAAAATGTGATGGCAATGTTGGCGTAGTAGGATTTTGCTTTGGCGGATGGATATCTAATATGATGGCAGTACGATTACCTGATTTGAAAGCAGCTGTTCCATTTTATGGTAGCCAGCCAGAGGATGAATTAGTACCAAAAATTCAAGCACCATTGCTCATTCAGTTGGGAGAATTAGATAAAAGAGTCAATGAAGGATGGCCAGCATTTGAAGAATCATTGAAGAAAAATGGAAAAACGTATGAAGCTTATATTTATCCAAATGCGAATCATGGTTTCCATAATGATACTACAGGAAGGTATGATAAGGAACAAGCTCAATTGGCTTGGAAGAGAACGATTGAGTTTTTTAAGAAGCATTTGAAGTAGGTTTTTCTAGCAAAACATGAGTCATCCCTAATTTTTGAAAGTGTGAATTACATCTTAAAGTTAATAGTAGATTTTTTATAAAAAAAACATCTCGAATTTTCAAATTGGAAATTTGGGATGACTCATGTTTTACATCTTGATTATTTTAGAC
>CAYGRM010000403.1:0-5928 GCA_964352225.1 uncultured Saprospiraceae bacterium
TGCTTCTCCTCTTTTCCCAACTCGCGGAGTTCTCAAAGTTGGCTCCACAAGATTTGTTTAAGAACCAAAAACTTATTTCTTAGCAAAAAGTGGAATTTGGTAAAGTATTGGAATAGTCAAAAACATCGGTAACATAAAGAGATACGAAAAAGGAACATAGAAAAAACTGTAAAAAACAAGCAAATAAAATTTTAATCCAATCAACATATATATCGAAATGTTTAATCCACGATTTCGATTTTTCCAATAAATATAAAATAGTCCAATCGCACTAATCAAACAGACTCCTAAATGAAATAGACGATTAATTTTTAATCGATACAACAAATCCCCGTCTAAAAAATCATAAAAATAAATCGCATGACTCAAGCCATTAATTAATATCAATGGACGTCCATCTTCCCGTTGCCATTGCCATGCAGTCTCTGCAGTTTTCCCATAATAAGCTAGTCCCTCAAAAAATACCTCCCAATCTTTTGACAAAAATGGAATGATATAAATGGCTAAAACTCCTGCTAGTGCCCAAAGCGATACTTTCAAAATTGTCGTAAATCCTCGCTCCATCCAAATCGTCAATAAATAAACAGGCAACCAAAAAGTAAAGGCATATCTTGACAGCAAGACTAAAACAATGGGCAAAGCAATCCAAAATGAGCGTTTCCATTTAAGCGACAACACTAAAAAAAAGTATAATCCAAGTGGCATCAATTCCACTCCATACCCCAAAACATCAGGAAAGAATTCTATGTACAGGTGTAAAACAACAAACGGAAGCGCAACTTTTAACCCAAGCTCAAAAAGTGAAATATCTTGCTTCCTCAACTGCCATTGAAAAATAAAAAGTGGAATTAAAAAAACTACATATGCTGTCCAACGATAATCAATTTCTAATATTTCTGAAAAACAGTAGGGCAACCACATCATCGGAAAATAGGTAGGCATCACCGTCCAACCATCAAAAACCAAAGGCTGATATGGATACTCACCAGACAAAAATCTTTGCACATATAATTTTAAAGAAGGAATTACATCAGACTGAGTGCCATCTCCTTGACTCGGAAATTGCAATTGGATTTGATGGTACTCCCATCCTATCCAAATCATTCCAATGAAAAACATAAGAATTATAACAATACTTTTACGGAAATCATTTTCTCTATTTTTTACTAAAGAAATGGGTTCTTTTTCAAAAGCAATTAATCGATAAGCTAACCAACATGTTGCAAGACCTGCTAAAAACATAATCGTTGGACTTGCATAATCTCCCCATTGCTTATTCCACCAAGTTTGCAAACCGATCTCCAAAGTAGCGGAGAGCAATAAAAAAAAAACAACATTGGAGCTAAAAATTTTCATGCAGTTTTGTTTTTCCACCACAGATTTGCAGAGATTAAGTGTCATCATAATCTGTAAAAATCTATGTAATCCCTGGTGGAAATTAAATCGTTTATTTTAAAAATCTGCTAAATCACCTCTGCCACCACAAATGTACTTCCTCCCACATAAACTAAATCATTTTTTCCAGCTTTCTTTTTTGCAGCTCGCAATGCATTTTTTACAGAGGAATAGGCTCTTCCATTCAATCCCAACTCAGCAGCTTTTTGAGCTAAAATTTCCACCTCTAAACCTCTAGGAATATCAGGTTTGCAAAAATAAAAATGAGCTTCCTTTGGAAAAAAGTTCAACATCTTTTCAATTGACTTGTCATTCACCATCCCCAAAACAAAATGCAACTCTTTGATTTTCAACGACTTAAGTTGACTCATCGCTAAGCTTAACCCTCCTTCGTTATGTGCACTATCACACAAAACAATTGGATCTTTTTGTAAAACTTGCCAACGCCCTTTGAAATTTGTTAATTTTTTTAGATTGGAAAGAGCAGAGGCAATTTTAGATTTTTTTATTGAAAAACTTTCAGGAAGTACATCGATCGCTTGAAGTGCGGTAGCAATATTTTTAGTTTGATAGCTACCATGAAGATTTATTTTTTGATTAGAAAAAAATGTTTGCCCATTTTTTAAAATATCAAAATTAGTGTGAGTCAAGTTCTCTGATTTTTTCACCACTTGATAATTTTTATCCGCAAAGATAATTTCAGATTTTTTTGCTTTTGCCTTTTTCTCAAAAACTGTAACCGTCTCTTCTTGCGTTTCGCCAATCACAACTGGAATATTTTTTTTAATGATTCCCGCTTTTTCGCCAGCAATTTTTTTCAACGTATTTCCCAAAAATTGTTGATGGTCAAAACTAATATTTGTAATCACACTCAGTATGGGAGTAATAATATTGGTAGAGTCTAATCGCCCACCTAAACCAGTCTCAATCACGGCTACGTTTACTTTTTCTTTTGCAAAAAAATCAAAAGCTAAAGCAACTGTTATTTCAAAAAAAGAAGGTTTTATTTTTTCAAAAACAGCTTTGTTATTTTCTACAAAATCAACCACATATTTTCGAGAAATATATTTTCCATTAATCTTGACTCGTTCTCGAAAATCTCGATAATGTGGAGAAGTATATAAACCAACTTTGTATCCATGCTCTTGTAAGATGGCACTTATCAAATGAGCCGTAGACCCTTTTCCGTTAGTTCCTGCAATATGAATGCAAGGATATTTTTCAAATGGATTGCCTAAGTGTTCACACAACAACTTTATATTCGTCAAATCTTTTTTAAAAGCTTGACTCCCCACTCGCTGAAACATGGGCAGCTGGGTATACATATAATTCAGGGTCGAATTATATCGTGTGTAAATATTTTCTTTTTTCATTCGTCAAAAATAAAAAAGGGTGAACAAATAAATGTCCACCCTTTAAGTTTATTTTAATAAAAAATTTATTTCAATTTAATGACATAAGTTACTGTCCCACATGCCTCATCTCCTGCTTTAAATCTCCAGTCCATTGCAGCTTTTTCTGCTTGACGAATCACAGTCTCATTAGTAATATTGGTATTGGATAGTGTTCTTTTGGCTGAGATAACTCTTCCATCTCCATCCACACATACTTTGATTGTGATCTTTCCAGATACTTGAGCAGCAGGATCAAAAGTTGGTCCTTTTCCTCCTCGACCTCGTAAATTACCACCAACGGTACCTGCACCCAAACCATCCAAGGCTGTTCCATTAGGATCACCATCAGTTTGCCCTTGGTTACCTGAACTGCCACCCGTTCCTGTTCCTGAACCATTACCACCTGTATTAAACATTCCCTCTGCTTTCTTTTTAGCATCGGCGGCACGCTTAGCCTCCGCAGCTTCTCGATCGGCTTTTTCTTGAGCAGCTTTTTTACGAGCTTCCTCTGCTAGTTTTGCTTTTCGTGCAGCTTCGGCTTTTACTCTTGCTTCAGCATCAGCTTTTTTCTTGGCTTCGGCAGCTTCTTGCTGTTTTTTCTTTTTCTCTTTTTCTTTTTGTAGAGCAAGTTCTTTAGAAGCTTTATCTGCTTTTATTTTTTTATCATCAGCGGCTTTGGTATCTTCTTTTTTAGGCTCTACTTTTGGTTTTTCCTCAACTACTGGTTCTGGCTCTTCTTCTTCAACTTCTTCCTCAACAGGTTCAGTAATAGTTTCTTCAACAGGTTCATCTGCCACTTCTTCTGCCACCTCTGGTTCTGCAGCGGCATCTGCAGGAGTATCATTCATTCCCACTTCTGGCTGACCAAGGCTCACTAAAACACCTTCCTGACCGGGAGGTGGATCTGGGTAGGTAAATATGTTGAGGAATAATAAAACAATTATAATAATGTGAATAACTGCACTAGTTATTTTCCCTACATTTTTAAATTTTTCTTCTGCTGGACTGAGTAATTGATCCATAATCTTTGGTTTTTAATTCAAAATCAGGAAATATTTAAATTAAACGTTTCTTGATTTTTTTAATTTCTTTTTCTAGTAAGATTAACTTTAGATGACTTTTGGTGGGTTTTCTTTTGCCAAAAACTATTAAAGTTTTCTTAAAAAAACATCAAAATTCACACCAATCAAATTATATTTTTTTGTCAACTATACTTTAATCATCCTCCATTGCAAGAATCCCATTTATTCCTAATCTTCGCATAGCATCCATCACTAATACCACCGCTTCTGTCGGTGCGCCTTTTTTAGGAGAAATGGTCATACTTACTTTTTTCCCTTTTTTTCGGCGGATATCATTTAACTTACGATCCAATTCGCCCTTGTTAGTCGTTCTTCCATTGACCAATAATATACCTTTATTTGTGATGGTTACATCATCAGGTTTTTCACTAACGGTCACCGAACTACTGCTGCTTCCCGGCATTTTCAAATTCAATGCATTAGGGGTAACAACTGAAGAAGTCAACATGAAAAATATCAACAATAAGAAAATAATATCCGTCAATGACGACATACTAAATTCTGCACTTACTTTATTTTTTTTCCTTAAACCCATGATTTTTAGTTATTAGTGATGAGCTAGCAATGATGAGTATTTTGTAGTGAATACTCATCATTTCTAGCTCATAGTTCATCACTATTAATTACTGTTTTTTTGGCTGTGTTGCAAGAATTGCTCGCATTCTCAAGTTGGCGGCAATGCCCATTACATCTTCTACTTTGTCCCACGCTGTTCCAGTTTCAGCTACGATAGTGATGGTTGCATTCTTTTTATCTTCTTGATCATTGTACAAAGTACGAACTGCACTTTTCACTTGTGAAAGTGAAGACATTGGTTTATTGTTGACCATCATTTTTCCATCTCTGGGGATAGTGACGGCAATAGATGTTGGGGCTACAGTCTGCGAATCAGATTCAGGTAACTCCACATTGTCTAATTTTACCAAAGTCGAAGTAAGCATAAAGAAGATCAGCAACAAGAAGATAATGTCCGTCAATGACGACATACTAAATTCCGCACTTACTTTATTTCTACTCTTCATAATTGTTGGTTGATTGGTTAATTAGTAAAAAAGCATATCTAGTTAACTAATTAATCGATTAACTTTTTAACTGATTAAGGTTCTAAGCAGGATCTTGCAATAAATCCATAAACTCCACCGTCGATCGTTCCATTTTAAAAACTACTTTCTCAACATTCGCTACCAAAATATTATACCCTAAATAAGCTAAGATTCCGATAAATAATCCCACCGCAGTTGTCAAAAGTGCCTGGTAAATACCACCTGCCAAAACAGTAGGTGTTACATTTTCAGCAGTTGACATTTCGTAGAATGCGGAAATCATTCCAGTTACTGTTCCGAAGAAACCTAACATTGGGGCAGCTCCAGCAATCGTTGCTAGCGTTGATAAATTTTTCTCTAATTTGAAAAGCTCCAGGTTACCTACATTTTCGATGGCTGTATCAATATCTCGAAGCGGCTTCCCTATTCGTTGCAAACCTTTTTCTACCATTCTTGCAACTGGAGAATCTGTATTTTGGCAAAGTGCTTTTGCTGCAGCGATACTTCCTGAAGAAACATTTGCTCGGATGTTATTCATAAAACTTTCATCTACTTGAGCTGCCTTTTTGATCGACAAATATCGCTCAATGAAAATATATAAGCCAATAAATGAAAGGACTAACATAATGGCAAAAATAGCGATCCCCACCGGTCCACTCTGAATAATAATATCAAAGAAACTTTGAGAAGCAACTCCGTCATCTTCAGCTTCTTGACGGAAAAAGAATAATAAAATTGGATTTTGAATCATAAGACAGGTTTTTTAGTCAATTATTTCTGTTTGTAAAAAATAAATTTTTAGATCGTTGGCTAGGTTTTGTTTTTCATAAAATTCAAAATAAAACTAGCTTTCTCAAAATGTAAAAATCTTAAACGATTTTTAAAACCCCAAATTATCAATTGAGGCTCGTATTTTATAGTTTTTTTGTTAAAATTATTTTAAATGTTTGGAAGAGAATGGGTTGGATATTGATTTTTTTAGGATATGTTGGAATATTTTTAGACCATAAATAC
>CAYGRM010000404.1:0-5920 GCA_964352225.1 uncultured Saprospiraceae bacterium
ATCGAATGGCAAATAAACAAACTAAATTTAGTTTAGTTGTGAAAATAAAAAAGGGTTTTAAAATTTTAAAACCCTTTTTATCTTAAATTACTCCACAGTATATTATCTGATATTCTTAAAGAAATCAATCAATTCATTTATTGCGTTTATGGTTGTTTCTAAATCTCTGCGAGCTGCTGCAGGTTTAGCTTTTTCTAAATCAACTAATCCTTTTAGAATAAATTCCATTTGTAGAATTTCTGAGGCGATGTTTCGTGGAGAACCTCCTCCCATTTTCCAAGCGTGAGTGTAAAGTGTTTTGATCGTTGTAACAATACTTTTACGTTGATTAAGTTTAGCAGATTTTTGTGGTTTAGTATCATTAACTTCATCAATGTGATATAGTAATTCAGCTTGCTTCAGATTTACGGGCTTAATAATATCCCAAAATTCATCATGATCTTTTTTGTTGGCAGCCAATTCATCCATCATTTTTTCAATAAATTGTAGGGCATTTTTTCCTAATGCTTCATCCATAGAAGCTAAGCGTTTTTTATCATTAATGAGCTTTTCAGCGATAATCCAACCAGTTAAAGAATATATTTGTTGATCAATTTCGTAAGCCATTCGATAATGGTCAGCTGAATTGGTGATAGCTTTTTGTTGATCTTTAATCTTATCGAAAATTAAAAACTGCCTCTTTTGAATACTCCCCATAATATTATGTCTCTCAGAGGTTTTACCTAACTCAATGAGGTCATTCATTTTTTTAGAGGTAATGGCTAATTCACTTTTAAGTACTTTTCTATCTTTAGTAGCACTCATTTCTACGAGTACTTTGATTTTGCAATTACACCAAAGCTCCAATGCTTTTACCGAAAAATTAGCCTCCTTTTCTTGGAATAATAATTTAAATTTTTCCAGCGCCATTCCATATTCTTGTAGTTCAACAAGAGCTCTAATTTCTAATTCTGTGACAGTTGCATTTCTTAATCCAGATTCATCTATACCTTTAGAAATTAATTGAAGTTTCTCCATGAAATTAAAATCGCGCTTTCGATTTGATTTTGTATCATCAATAAAATTTTCCAAGTCGATCAGAATTTCTTTTTCTAAAATATAATGATAATCATCACCTAGTCTTTGAGGTTTTTTAGTTAATTGATAATATTGATCACCATAACATTGGTAGGCACCCCAAGTATTGGTTCGCGGGAATTCAAGGAAGCAGGTTCTTCTGGCCGCTTTAACTGCATTTGCAAAATTTTCCCCTGCCAGCATTTTATCATAAAAAACTTCTGCGAATCTTTTGGCTGCTGAATCATCTACTGCCCAACCAGCAACGACTACTGCTTTGACACCATTCTCAATAAATTGTACTCCAATATTCGCAGCCAATTTATGTTTGCCCCTGAAATATTCTTCTTTCTCTGCGTTCACATCTCCCATGTAGCAACTATTAATAAAAACTAACTCAGGAGTACTACTAATCTGATTAATCTCTGCGGCAGTCAACACAATATTATTGGACAATAAAATTCCTGTTTTTTTATCTTCTCCATAATCAATTACACCGTGACTCGCAATATGAATTATTTTATATTCGTCATATAACTTTTTAAAAATCTCTTTGAAAGGTTCATGAATTCGTGGAGTGGTTTCGTATCCATTATTTTTCAAAAGAGTATCCACCATCTTAGCTTCCACCGCAGCCTCAGGTAATTGAGGAACACCTGATTTTTTTTCCAAAATAGGATCACCGATAATAAGTGCCGTATTTTTCACTACAGGCTTGATCATTTGTCGGCTATGAGAGGTAGCTAACTGCCGAATCATTCCTGCAGAAACAACAATCGGCATTTCTAAATTCTCATCATAATTAAGCAACTCCCAAGGGTAACTTGCGGTCTTGTGATCTAGGATTAATAGAATGTTTTGTTGATTTCTAAATGAAATTTTAAATTCATTAGGGATCAATAATTCAAAAACTGCTTTGGTTAATTCTCGATCCCAATTAGTTTGTTTTTTATTATCATCAAGCAAAGCATCAATGATATGAAGGTTAGCATATGATTCATTAATCTCCACCATAGCTCGACCTGATGAAGCACTAAAAGCAAGGTATTTGGTATTTCTAACTTCATCTTTTTTGATGGTAGCGGTAATTCTACGCCACCATTCTTTTTGGCTATTGAGAGGAAGGAAAGACCTCGCTCCATCTACTCGTTCCAGAGGATGTTCCAATTCTATATTGTAAAAACTATTTCTTTTTTGAATTTGGTTTAAGGTGAAAAAAGTTTCATCCGCTTTATCTTTGTATAATTCGATGAATTCAATCTCTCCTATGATCGGTAAATTGTTCCCCATATTTTGTACTTTTTTGTTAGCATTAATAATGCCTTCCAAAATCGCATTGATCGAATTATTGAGAGAAAGGTTAGCGTAGTTACTTCCAACCAAAAGGGTCGAAATTCCTATTTTATCGTTTCTCGTTTTATTTTTTTGTTTGCATACCGAAAGTAAATATTCCAGCACTCCAAGCTCAATTGTTTCACTTAATTTGAAGGGAGTTAAATTTTCGACCGATCCCAAGCCAACCACGACTACTCCAATGTCGTGCATTTTATCCTCTAGGTGAACTAGATTGGTTCCAATTGCACCAGGGTATAATCCAAACTCTTCCCGTTCCGATAATTTATTATTCAACATGCTATTGATCACATACTCGGCACTTACGATTCCATCATCTTTAAAATGTCCTACTAAAATAGGGTAGGTACAATAACGCAGATGACCATTCTTGACAATCACTTTTATGGTTGATTTAACTTCATTGTTTTTGGTTTGATAAATCGGGTCAGTACTTAATCCTAAAATGTTTTTCGCTAGAATATTGACATCATTAGAAAGGACTTCTTGATTTTCAACTAAAACTACATTTTGAATAGCTCTTGAAGTCGGCCGTTTATGAGGAAGGCGATTGGTGGAACCATTGGCTAAAATATCTTTGATGGCTTCGAACCGATTTTTATCATTGGCTAATTCTCCATGAATTGTATCTGCGTAAAAAACTTGATGACTTTGTAATTGTTTTGGAATACCTGAATCCCAAGTTACACTTCCATCACCTTCGCCTGTTGCTTCAAAAACTAATTCGTAATTTTTTTGGGTAAAGAGACCCGGTTCAGCAATTCTAGTTTTGAGTTGATCTGTATTTTTTTCGTTGATGATCGCTCCGAATTGATCTCGACAAACGAAGTTAATAAGTGTTCTATCGTCTTTACCTGCGATGTAAAATACTTTGTCTAAATTCCAATTTTTAAACTGGTGGAATTTCTTTTTGTACGCATTGAATTCATTTAAGTCTTTTTGATTTGGTAGTGCCCAGAGTGATTCATCAGTCACGATTTGAATAGTTTTCCAAAGTTCCAAATCGCCAAAGTCATGTGCTCCTTCATGAATTGGAAGTAATTGCAATAGTCCAGAGTAGCGAACAAAAACTTCTAATAATTCTTTTCTACTTTGGAAAATCGCCAATCGACTAACACTCTTTATCGCACCACCAATACCGGTGATGATTTCAGGAATACCATAAGAACCTTGCCATGGAGTTCCCAGAAGGATACATTTAAAATTAGAAATAGCGTTTAGCTTTTCCCAAGTTTTAGGATGATTCATCATTACATCACGAGTGACTAATCCACCCATCGAGTGTGCAATGATTTGAATTGGTTGCCCGGTGGGAAGTAATTCTTGGTTAATTTTATCAGCTAGAATTTTTCCTGAATCAGAAAGTGATTTTCGCCAATCATAGGGGAAAACTAAAACATCATATTTGTCGCTGAGGTCGTCAGCCAATTTTCCATAAGCGGTACCTACTGCGGTTTTTGCTTCCACATTTTTATTATCCATGTGAAGTCGAGTCAACTGGCCACCTGCCATTTTTAGGTAGTCAATCCAAATTTCAGAATCACCATCTGACAAGTTAGATCCCATGATTCCTGGAATCATAATGATGATTGGTTTTTCTCCTGAGACAGGGGAAGGTTCAAGACTTCCACCTGGAAGAATAGTGGTAATATTTCGATTGCGTTCTCCTCGAGTTACTGTTTTGAATTGTGGTGCAGGAGAAAAAGGAGGATTAGTAATGGCTAAGAAAATATCATCGCGAGAGTTTTTATTTTTAAAATAACAGAAGTGATCTACCGCTCCACCATCTACAAATTTATAGTAAATATCATTTTCTCTCACCACTCCCATATACATCGAGTCGGTATCTACTACAAAGTCATTATCCAATTGATAAAACAGTTTCGCCATGATAGACAATAATGTTTTTTTGATGCCACCCATTCCCGCATTTCCTGCGATGATGGAAAGATCACTTTGGATTTTGACCTGATGATTATTTAGAATTTTCTGCAAAGGAGTACTTGGGATCATACATTCTAAGCCAGGGAGAATATTAGGATCAGTTCGTTGTTCAACGATGGCTAGCAATAATGATTTGATCCCAATAAAAAGTGGATTGGTTTTTAAACCAGTTCCATAACCAATTACATTTAATAGAATATTTAAAAAATGATCAATTCGCTTGGTCAAAATGGTAGTTCCGGCAGCAGGGCAAGCCACTCGGACAAATTTTTCGACGACAATATTTTTTTTGCGAGCAACTTTATTTAATTCTATTAAAACTGATACATCTTTTTCTCTTCCTAAATCTTGTAATAATTTAATTTCTTGTTTGGAAAACAGCGAATCATTGTGACTACAACGACTCAATACTTCCCCAACCAAACCACCTCGGGAATGACTAATTAGATGGAGTTTCGTATTTTTCGGCAAAGCATTTAAAGCATCAAGTGCATTTTCAAATGGACTTTTTGACCAAGTACGATGTTCGAGCGCTAAAATATTAGCGCTGTAATATTTACAAAATTCTTCCCATGTTTCCGTTCCTTCCATTTCGCCAAAAGATCCATCAGTACTTGAACTAGTTCCATGCAAAAAGAATAAAACAGGTCGATCAATATCAATGCTTGGTTGGCTGTCATCGTATTGAAATGGGGATAGTTTGAAAGAAGAGTTAATCTGAACGACACCCTCATTTTCCATGATGCCTGACTCAATTTTTTGAGCAATCACCATCGCAGAAAACTCTGCCACCACTTCTTTGGGTTTAAATATTTTTAGAAATTTCAAATAAACTTTCTTAACGATGCTTCGATTTTCAGTAGGAATCTCCAAAGCGTTGGGAATGAAAGTACTGGTTTCTTGTGATCGATTATTGGAAGGAAAAAGTGTATTTATTTCAGGGGAAGGGGTCAACCAAATTGTCCCATCTTCGAATTCAAATTCAACTAAATCCTTTTTGTCTAATTCTTCTGAGATTAATTCATCATGACTTCCTCGAGTAGAATTGATTTCGATCGTTCTCGCTAGCGTAAAAGCTGAATCAGCGAAGGTGAGATCTTGATCTTGCTTTTGAGTTTCAGCATTTTTTCCGTGTAGTTGAATTTTTAGTTTTGAGGTTGCCATTTTTTTGGTTTATTGAAGATTTTTGAAAAATGTAAATGTATTGTTGAGCTGTAATTGGGAGTTAAAATAAAGAAGTATAAAGTTAATTATAATGCTTAAAAAACAAAGGAACTTGCAGAGTAGAATCTTATAAATTGAAAAAGGGGCTAATCGATTCGATTAGCCCCTTTTAATTAAGCGATCCTACTTAAGTCTCTTTTTTTTATTAATCCTCTTTTGAATTGTCTTTATTTTCAATTGGAATCAACGGCTTTTTATTTTCAAATGTTTTAATGAAAGGGTGTTTAGGCTGATACATTCTGGTAGAATCAACATAAGCTTTTGCCATAACCTCATCCCCCAGAGCTTCATAACCTTGAGCGATGTGACTAGTTCGTCTGCCGCTGCTAGTTCGAATTTCTTT
>CAYGRM010000405.1:0-5915 GCA_964352225.1 uncultured Saprospiraceae bacterium
AATTTCTTTTCTTTCTTCTACCTTCAGCTGCGGAATTCGAGGAGAAAAAAAATCCTTTCGACAAAAGGTTAATCCGAAAAAGGATTAACCTTTTTTTATTTTCACAAATTTATAAAGACTTTAAATTAATGCTTCCCTCTTTGTTTTTGGAAAATCGCTAAGTACTTTTGTGATCAATTTTCTGAAAACTTATTTACATAAAAAAAAATTCAAACCCATTTAGATATGATAAAAAATATTAGCTTTTTTCTAATCTTAAGTTCATTTTTTTTGTTTAGCTGTCAAGAGGCAAAACCAAAAGACGATCCTTTACAAAAAGAAAGAGAACAGATTTACAAAGAAGTAATGGCGATTCACGATGAGATGATGATAATGACAAAAATTCGTGGAGCGCAAAGTAAATTGAAAAAGATGATGGAATCGGATTCTTTAAATGTTGAAAAGTACCAAACAGCTTATGACCAACTTCAAGTAGCTGACGATGCAATGATGGATTGGATGAGACAATTCAAAAATCCTCCTCAAAATACTGATGCAAAAGAAGCCATAGAATATTTAAAAGACCAAAAAGTGAAAGTGGAAAAGATGAAAGAAGTGATGATTGAAAATCTAGATAAAGCTAGAGAGGTAATTGATTTCTAAAAATTCGAAAGGTATCCGATACCTGCACTATAAATTATATTTTTTCAAAAAAAGTACACATGAGAAACATCTTATTTTTAAGCCTTATTTTTTTATTTCTAATGAGTTGTGAGGAGCGAAAGCCGCTTCCAATTCTTAACCGAGGAGAAGAAGTCGATGGAAAAATGGTTCATGAAAAGATTCGTGATTTTTCATTTATCAATCAAGATAGCGTAGAGGTGACCAATAAAACTTTTGCAGGAAAAATCTACGTGAGTAATAATTTTTTTACCACCTGTCCTTCAATTTGTCCGACCACTAGTTTACATATGAGTCGTATTTATGATAAGTTTCTTGATGATGATCGAGTGAGAATGCTTTCCCATTCCATTGATGTCAGAAATGATAGTATACCGGTTTTGAAAAGGTACGCTGAGGGGCTAGAAATTGAAGCACCAAAATGGAATCTAGTAACTGGAAATGAGGAAGAAATTTTGGCAATAGCTTATGATTACTTTTCTAGTGCCTTAAAAGATCAAACTGCTCCAGGCGGATTTGATCATGATGACTTATTTGTCCTAATTGATAAAGATCGACACATCCGATCATTTGCTCATGGAACAGATCCAAAGGAGGTAGATAGATTTATTAAAGACATGGAATTCCTTTTAAAAACTGAATACTCAGACAAAAAATAATGCGAAAATACCTCATTTTTCTATTAATAATTTTTACTCCAATCTTCTTTCTGACAGACTGTAGCAACTCCTATAGTGATGGAAAATACCTCTATGAAATCCATTGCCAATCTTGCCATATGGCAGATGGAACTGGGTTAAAAGGGGTGATTCCACCACTAGCTGGGGCAGATTATTTGAAAAAAAACTTTGATAAATTGCCTTGCGTTATTTTGCTGGGAATTGAAGAAGAGATAGTCGTGAATGGAAAAACTTATAATCAGCCAATGGCAGGAATTCCTGAATTGAAAACGATGGAGATCGCATTATTGATAAATTTTATCAACCACCAATGGGGAAATGACGGAAAATATACAGATTTTAGAGAAGTAGAAGATAATCTTCAAAAATGTGAATAAGTATAACTAATTTGGTTCGCGGATTTTTTTTCAAATACTTAACGAAAAACTCAACTCAGAGTAGAAAACACTTTAGTTTATGATCAAGCGAATCTTTTACATTTTCTCTTTCCTATTTTTATTTTCCCAAATCCAAGCTCAAGCTCCCATATATGATGAATGTAGCACAGCGATCCAACTAGGAATTGCTCCTTTCGGAACTTGCAGTACCACGGAATACAACAATATCAACGCAACATTATCGGATGGATTATTTTCCGTACCGGCTGATAATATTCCTACTTGTTGGGGGTCAGTAGATCATGATGTTTGGTTTGAATTTCAAGCCCCTATTGATGGAAGTTATGTAGATTTTGAAGTTACCGTAACGAGTGCTGGCTCCAATCCAATCGGACAATTTAAAGCGGCACTTTATCGAGGAGAATGTTTGATTGACGAATTGGCGGAATTAGATTGTCAAGTAGCTGCTGTAGGTGAAACAGAGATTACCTTTGATGCGTCTGGTTTGACTCCTGGCATTAATTATTTTATTCGAGTAGATGACCAAAGTAGTACCGCAACTCCGGTTTGGGGTACATTTAATGTATGTGTTGATACTTTTCCAGACATCAACCTAATGTGTGCTGATGTTAGTTCGAATGCAGAATCAGGTATACTCTATGACTCAGGTGGTCCTGATAATAATTATTCTAATAATGAGAATTGTACGTTTACGATTTGTCCAGCTTCTAATCCTGGATGCATTGCTTTGACCGTAAATAATTATGACATAGAACCTGGGTTTGATGAATTACAATTTTATGATGGAACCACTACAAATAATGCGAGTGAAATTGGAGAAGATGTCTCCGCTGGAGGAAGTTGTTATACGGTTTATGCTTCCAGCGGATGTGTAACGGTAGAATGGAATGCCGATTTCTTTGTTAATGAAGCTGGTTTTGAAATTACCTGGGAAAGTTCAGCAGATCCATGTCCAACTTGGACTGGAGCAAATACGACCACCTCACCAACAGAAGCTTTAATTATTGAAAAATTAGGAGCCTTACCAAATTCCATTTCAAATGTAACGGTCAATTGTGATGGTGATGCTCACGCGGCATTTGATGGAGGGGAAAATACTGGAATCTTTATGCCGAACGGAGTTGTTTTGACTACAGGAAGTGTTGATTATGCTTTTATGCCAAATGATTCTGATGGTGATCCAAACCTTGATCTTAATTCAAATTCCGATTCCGATTTGGCAGCACTCGCAGCTACTTTTTCTAATAACCAACCAACTCTAACTGATGCTTGTGTTTTGGAAATGGACATTGTCGCAGCAGGAAGTGAGTTGTCCTTAGAATATATTTTTGGTTCTGATGATTATGTTGGAAATATAAATTCCAATGCTGGTCGAGATGTGGTAGGTATTTGGATTTCAGGCCCTGGCATTGTGGGATCTCCTGACTATAATGGCCAAGAACTAATTTCGGTTTTGCCAGGAACAGCTACTCCCGTTCATTATTTTAATGTCAATCCACAAACTAACTTTGAATATTATCGAAAAAATGAGGAAACGGTTTTAGGGCCACACTATGATGGATTAACGACAGATTTTAATAGTATAAATAAGAAAACTTTAACCGCCTCTTCAGCAGTTGAACAATGCAGTACTTACCATGTGAAAGTAGCTATTGCAGATGTTAGTACAAATGCTGATTCAGGAATTTTCTTTGGGGAAATTGATAATGGTTTGCCCAATACCTCCTTGAGTGCAATTGGTTCATTTGATTATTATGTTGAAGGATGTATCAATCCTGATGAATTGAATTTAAATTTATCGAATCCGTTAGGCGAAGATTTAACCTTGGATGTACAGATTGCAGGGAGTGCTACGGCAGGAGTAGATTATAATTTAACTATTCCAAATCAAGTGACTTTTACCGCAGGTCAAACGAACTTGAATTTTCCAATCAATATCATAAATGATGGGTTGGTCGAAGGAACAGAAACGATTGAATTAAGCTTTGTTTACGACTTTGGCTGTGGGGCATTTGATTTTGCTACAGTTATTTTGGAAATAAAAGATGAACCTGAATTCGTGGCAGCTGGAGGGATGGATACGCTTTTCGTTTGCTCTGGGAGTACAGTTCAATTAACAGCTGAAGGCGCACTTTCTTATAGTTGGTCACCAGCTGGAAATGTAAATGATCCAAATATTGCCAATCCAATTGCTACACCAACGGTAAGTGAAACTTATACCGTAACAGGAACTTTAGGGGCTTGTAATTTGACCGATGAAGTTTTTGTTGAGATTATTGATCCTACGATTGATCTAGTGACAAATAGTCCAAGTGATATTTGTGTGGGAGAAAGTGTATCCTTATCTGCTAATAATAATGTGGGAAATTCAGGATTAACTTGGTCTCCAATAGATGGATTGGATGATGCAACTTCTGCTAATCCAAATGCAAGTCCAAATCAAACAACTACTTATACCGCCACCGTTTCTATTGCAGGATGTTCGGTTTCCGATCAAGTTACTGTCAATGTTGATGCATTTGAGTTTCCAATTTTGACGACCATGGATACGGTGCTTTGCCTTGGAGATAGTTTAATTTTGGCATCAAGTACTCCAGGTTCTACAACAAATTATTCATGGTCACCTGGTGGAGAACTTTCTGATCCAAATATTTCGAATCCGATCGCCTACCCTACTGCCAACTCAACTTATACTTTAGTAGCGACTAGCCCCAATGGATATTGTAGTGAAACAGCATCGGTGAATATTGAAGTTGTTCCTGCAAGTTTAAGTATTGCTCAAGGAAATTATTATGAATTATGTTTAGGTGAATCAGTCGCGTTAAATGCAATAACTTCCACACTTGGAGTTGGATTTACTTGGTCACCTGATTCTTCCTTGACAAGTGGAACAGATGTTTCAGTCATTGCATCACCTGAGTTTACCACCAATTATATAGCACAATTGGTGGTTGGAGGATGTACTTTGGAAGAGATAGTTACTGTCAAAGTTGATTCGATCCCAAATGATACCTCGATTGAATTAATTCCTCAAAGGGATAAATATTGTAAAGGTGATGTTGTCTCTTTTATTTCTCCATCAATTGATCTTGGATTTTTTCCAGATATTGAATTTGAATGGACACCAAATGATGCTTCATTACTAAGTGATCCTGGCAATTTCAATCTTGCGATTACTGCCACAACTTCTCAAACTTACACTCGAACGATTGTCAATGGAGGTTGCTCCAATACTGAAAGTATCTCGATTGAGGTCATTGAAGTTGATGTGGAAATTAATACTGATGATGTTAATTTATGTGATGGAGAAACACTCGATTTAGTTGCATCTGGAGCAGATGCTTACAACTGGGCTACACCTGGCTCTAACTCATTATCATGCTCAGATTGTCCTGATCCAACCTTAACCGCAAATGATAATAATACAGTATTCGTAACTGGGGAAACTGATGGATGTACGGATACCGAATCATTCGAGGTTACTCTAACTCCATCTCCTATCTGTGTAGGTATCTCCTCAGCAGTTACCTCCGTAGGTATTGGTCAGGAAGTTAACCTGATGGTAAATTATACTAGTACAAGCTCAGTAACTATCGAATGGATGAATAGTGATAATGGAAATGTGATTGGGCAAGGAGATTCTATTACTACCAATGCCGACGAATTATTCAATAATTATCAAGTAACTGTGACCAATAGTGAAGGATGTACCTGTATGACTGAAATTTATACGATTGAAGGAGTTAGACCTATTTTAACCATGCCGAATGTATTTACACCAGATGGAGATGGATTAAATGATTTCTTTTTTCCATTATTTAAAAAAGAAGGTTCGGATGAAATTATTGACATCGGAAATGCAGAAATTGTCAATTTTACCATTTTTAATCGTTGGGGAAAAATAGTTTATCAAAACGATGATCCTACTGCGGGTTGGGATGGGAAACAAGATGGAAAAAATTTACCATCAGAAGTCTATGTCTATGCGATATCAATAAAATATCCAAATGGATCAACCGATACACAATCTGGTGATGTGACGTTGATTCGTTGATTTTTTTGAAATAGAATAAATCATTTTCTCCAAAACAAGCCTGTACTTACCTTAAAGTACAGGCTTATTTTTTTTTCTCTACCGTACACTTTTTAATTTTCGAAAAAAAAGTTGCTTGAAAAT
>CAYGRM010000406.1:0-5896 GCA_964352225.1 uncultured Saprospiraceae bacterium
CTTGATTTAATTTGTCCAATGGGGCAGCCAGCTCCATTCAGGAACAAAAGTGAAGGAGTTAATTTGATAGGATTTTTAGGGATTATTATTTCTTTATTCATTTTAAAAAATAGGCAATGGAAAGTCTCCAAATTAAGCAAAGTGCGATTTCTATTAATCAGTCCATTTTTGTTATTATTAAATATATTTTAGGAGAAATAGTTTGGAGATTTTTATAGTTATTTAATCTAACTCAATTTTTAAATTTTTCATGAAAAAAATAGAAAACCTCATCATAGGTGCCGGCCCTGCTGGTTTAGGAGTTGCAGGTCGAATGCGAGAGCAAGGTCTTGATTTTGAAATACTAGAAAGCTCAAATAAGATTGCTAATCGATGGCATTATCATTACGACAGATTACTCCTACATACGGTAAAACAATTATCACATTTACCTCATTTAGAATTTCCTGAAGATTATCCGACTTATGTTCCAAGAGAAAAATTGGTGAAATATTATGAAGATTACGCCAAACATTTTGACCTCCGTCCTCACTTTAATGAAACAGTAGTTTCCATTAAATTAGAAAATGAAGGATGGGAAGTTATCTCTGAAAGTGGGAAAAAAATCATTGCCGAAAATGTAATCATCGCAACTGGAATTAATAGAATTCCTTATGTTCCAGTTTTTAAAAATCAAGAAGAATTCCAAGGAAATATCATCCATAGTGTGGACTATAAAAATGCTAAGCCATTTAAAAATAAAAAAGTGCTGGTCATTGGAATGGGAAATACGGGGGCAGAGTTAGCTTTGGATTTGAGTGAAAATAATGTTGATGTGACCTTGGCAGTTCGAAGTCCAATTACGATTGTCCCACGAGATGTGAATGGACGCCCCGTTCAATTGACAGCGAAGGCCTTGGCAAAGATTCCATTTGGAATAGGTGATTGGTTAGGAACTCAGATTAGGAAAGTGGTCATCGGGGATTTAACGAAATATGGCGTTCCGTTATCTAAGCAACATCCAGTTGTTCAACTTCGAGAAACTGGAAAAACTCCAGTTATTGATTTGGGAACTGTGGCTCATATCAAAAAAGGAAAAATAAAAATTGTTGGCAAGATTGATCGGTTTTTTGACCAAGGAGTTATGTTCGAAAGTGGTGAAAAATATGAATTTGATTCTATAATTTTAGCGACAGGTTATCGAGCAAAAGTGGAGGAATTCTTAGAGAATGGAGAGGAGTTTTTGGATAAATATGAAGTCCCAAAACAACCGATTGGAGAAGGGAAATTTAAAGGATTGTACTTCGTAGGATTTGATAATTATAAATTAGGTGGAATTTTGGGGACCATTTTTAATGACTCCAAAACTGTGGTGGATGGTATTTTAAGTAAATCAATCAGTACCCAACCATCAAAAAAATATTAAAAATCACAGTTCCTAGAAAAATTCCTAGCCAAAGAATTATTTGACAAGTATGGTTGCAAATTCCATTTTTGATTACTGCATTCTCAGGAGTTTTTGGATCGTAGAACACTTCTATCTTTTCGTTGTTAATATAATGTTTTTCAAGCAGTAAAACGGAAGGTGAATTTTGTGATTTGGCACATAAATAATTGGAAGGGAAAAAACCTATTTTATTACTTTGATATTTTTTACCATTGATGAAGTAGTCGTATTGAATTTTTTCTGTACAAAAATTGCCTTCTTCATGAGTTTCTACTTCTACTTTATAATTGACAATACTTGCAAAAGTTTTTTTCCAAAAATAACTTTGTAAGGCAGTTCTAAAATGTTTTGCTTGATAAATAAGAAGTGCAGAGGCACTTAGGCAGAGGAATATTAGGATTAAATTGGGTGTCATTTTGTTAAAAATATTAATCGAATATACGCTTAACTAGAAATAAAATTATTAAATTTTTTTAAAATTTTATAATGATTTCCAAACTAACCAAAAAGCATAAAAAATATTCTTATTTTTGCCCCCGATTTCAAGAAAACAGACATTACTATTTGATTTAATTTTTAATCAAAAACCAAAAATAATATTAAAATGGAGAATGGAATTGAGCATGTAAAATGTTTGATAATTGGCTCAGGGCCAGCAGGTTATACAGCAGCAGTTTATGCAGCTCGTGCTAATATGAACCCAGTTTTATATACTGGGCCAGAGATTGGTGGACAATTAATGATTACTACAGATGTAGAAAATTATCCAGGATATCCAGATGGGATTATGGGACCACAGATGATGGAAGATTTTAGAAAGCAAGCAGAGCGATTTGGAACAGATGTTCGAATGGCGATGATTCAAAAAGTTGATTTTTCAGGACCTGTTCATAAAGTTTGGACAGACGCTGATGTTGAAATTCATGCCGACTCTGTAATTATTTCTACTGGGGCAAGTGCCAAATGGTTAGGTTTACCAAAAGAAGATGAATTTGCTCGGAATGGAGGTGGAGTTTCTGCCTGTGCGGTTTGTGATGGATTTTTCTATCGAGGTCAAGATGTGGTAGTTGTGGGGGCAGGAGATACTGCAGCAGAGGAAGCAACTTATCTATCCAAATTGTGTAAGAATGTTCACATGTTAGTCCGAAGAGACGAAATGAGAGCTTCCAAAATTATGCAAGAGCGAGTGTTAAAAGCTGAAAATATTACCGTTCATTGGAATACGGAAGCTAGAGAAATTATAGGAGAATCTACTGTTGAAGGGATTAGAGTTGAAAATAACAAAACTGGTGAATCAAAAGTATTAGATGTAACTGGATTTTTTGTTGCTATCGGACATAAACCAAATACTGATGTTTTTGGAGATTGGTTGACAAAAGATGAAACTGGTTATATTATTACTAATCCAGATCGAACTACAACTAATATCCCAGGTGTTTTTGCAAGTGGAGATGCGCAAGACCATGTTTATCGACAAGCAGTAACTGCAGCTGGAACAGGCTGTATGGCGGCTTTGGATGCAGAAAGATATCTGGCTGAAAAAGGAGTAATTTAATTAAAGTTGTTCTGTTAGTGGTGAATGGTTAATTTTTCAAGATGTACATATGCGAGAAATTAATCATTCACCATTACTTGATGACCACTTAATTGTGAACCAAATAAAATCGTATTGTACCTATTTAATAATCGGGAAAATCAAGTATGATTTTTTTATAAAACTAAAAACGAAATGGCTACTAAATTTAGAACAGGTGTACTTTATGGCGATGAAGTAACTGATTTATTCAACTACGCAAATGAGCATAATTTTGCCATTCCAGCAGTAAATGTAATTGGAACTAATTCTGTCAATGCAGTTTTAGAAACAGCGAGAGATTTAAACTCTCCAGTAATTATTCAATTTTCAAATGGTGGTGCTCAATTTTTTGCAGGGAAAGGTTTGGGAAATGAAAATGAAAAAGGAGCAATTTATGGCGGTGTTGCAGGAGCTGCACATGTTCATGCAATGGCAAAAGCTTATGGTGTAACAGTTGTTTTACATACTGATCATTGTGCTAAAAAATTATTGCCTTGGATCGATGGATTATTAGCTGCAGGAGAAAAATTCTATGCAGAGCGAGGTTATCCATTGTACAGTTCGCACATGTTGGATTTGTCAGAAGAGCCAATCGAAGAGAATATCGAAATCTCTAAAAAGTATTTCGAGCGGATGAATAAGATAGGAATGACTATCGAAATCGAATTAGGTGTGACTGGAGGAGAAGAAGATGGAGTTGATAATTCAGATATTGATTCTTCAAAATTATACACTCAGCCAGAAGAGGTTTCTTATGCTTATGAAGAGTTAAAAAAAGTAAGTGACAAGTTTACTATCGCCGCTGCTTTTGGTAATGTACATGGAGTTTATAAGCCAGGAAATGTAGAATTGACTCCAAAGATTTTGAAAAATTCTCAAGAGTATGTTCAAAAGAAATTCAAAACTGATGACAATCCAATCAACTTTGTTTTCCATGGAGGAAGTGGTTCAAGTCAAGAAGAAATTAGAGAAGCAATTGGTTATGGTGCAATTAAAATGAACATCGACACGGATATGCAATGGGCATTTTGGGATGGGGTAAAAAACAATTACGAGTCTAAAAGAGATTATATGCAAACGCAAATTGGAAATCCAGATGGAGATGATAAGCCAAACAAAAAGAATTATGATCCTAGATCATGGTTAAGAAAAGCGGAGGAATCATTTGTGGTTCGGTTAAAGCAGGCATTTGAAGATTTGAATTGTGTAGGTAGAAATGCAGCAGATTAGTTGTCAGATTTAGACGAAATAAAAAAATGCAATTACATTGTTATGTAGTTGCATTTTTTTTTTGTTATAAGTCAAATCAACATTCTGGAGATACTACACTTATATGAAATGCTAATCCTCCATCAGAAGTTTCTTTATAATTTTTGTGCATACTTTGAGCAGTATCCCACATGGTTTTAATTACCGTATCAAGATCAACTTTTGAAAAAGTAGGATCTCCCGATAAAGCTAAATTTGCCGCGGTGATAGCTTTCATAGCACCCATTGCATTTCTTTCGATACAAGGAATCTGCACTAGGCCTCCAATGGGATCGCAAGTTAAGCCTAGGTGATGTTCCATAGCAATTTCTGCTGCCATGATCGCCTGGGCTGGTGTACCTCCTAAAATTTCTGTAAGTCCTGCAGCCGCCATTGCTGACGAGACTCCTATCTCCGCCTGACATCCTCCTTCTGCAGCTGATATCGTGGCACCTTTTTTAAATAGAGAACCAATTTCACTTGAGGTGCAAAAGAACCTATAAATATCATTCGGTACCCTTCTCGCACAAAAGAAATAATAATAAAGCAAAACGGCAGGAATTACTCCAGCAGCACCATTGGTAGGCGAAGTAACAATTCTTCCCATTGCAGCATTTTCCTCATTGACAGCTAAGGCAAAACAACTTACCCATCTATTGACGGTATTAAAATCCTTTAAATTATCAGTTAAATGAAGTTCTAATTCTTTAAAGTTTTTAATATCATGTCCTGCGATTAACTTATCAGATAGTTCTTTTGCTCTTCGTTTTACATTAAGTCCACCTGGTAATATTCCACTTGTGGTGCATCCTTTGATAACACATTTTTTCATTGTTTGAAAAATCTTATCTATTCGATTTTTTATTTCTTTTTTGGATCGAAGAGATAATTCATTTTGCATCACGATCTCTGAAATTGACATGCCAGTAGAATTAATATAGTTGGTTAAGTCTTGACCCGTTTCGATAGGGTAAGGAAGGGGAATATAAGACTCCGTATTTTCTTCTCCAATTTTTTTAATAAATCCACCACCGAGTGAAAGATAGGTTTCCTCAATAATTAAATCATTTTTGTGGAAAGCTTTGATCTCCATCGTATTAGGATGTTCAGGGCGCTCTTCGTTGAAAAAAATAATATCTTGACTAGGGGTAAAAGGAATGGAATTCTGATCAATAGGAAGGATTTTACTCTCCTTTATCTCAGCTAAATATTGAGGGATAAGTTCTGTTACAATAGTTTCAGGTTCATGACCTAATAAGCCAAGTTGTATGGCCTTATCTGTGGCGTGTCCTTTTCCTGTTTTGGACAAAGAACCATAAAGCCAAATTTCTAATCTATCAATAGTTTTTCCTGAAATTTGTTTTCTAAAATCTAATCCTGCTTTCCATGGGCCTAAGGTATGTGAGCTCGAAGGGCCTACTCCAATTTTATAGATATCGAAAATGCTAATTGATTCCATATATTTCTTTTCGTTTTGTTTGTTGATGCAATATCAAAGAAAGAATATTTAATTGAGAAAGAATCTTTTTTTAGCAAAAAATACTTCTAAAAAAAAGCAACTATCCATTGCCGCTAGCATGATTTGGATAGTCAAAAAATGGAAATTTATGAGTGAATTGACTGTTTTAGTTTTTGTAATTAGAGTG
>CAYGRM010000407.1:0-5895 GCA_964352225.1 uncultured Saprospiraceae bacterium
ATGTATAATTCAAAAGAAATAGAATTTTCTAAAATAGAGAAAATTCTTCAAGGAAATGAATTTGAAATACTTAAGGATGAAGAGAGTATTCTTGCGGAACAAACTAAAAAATGGATTCTAAAATTTATTTGGGATACAGAACAAGAAGAGAATCTCTCAGATTTTTTGAGTAAGCAAATGAATAAAAATTATCAACTATTAAGTCGAAATTTTTCAAAAATGTTTGGACAAACTATAGAACGGTACTATATCCAAATCAAAATAGAACGAGTAAAAGAATTAATTGAATACGGGGAATTGAGTTTTAGTGAAATCGCTTACAGTCTAGGATACCAAAATACGTCTGCATTGTCTAGGCAGTTCAAAAGGGAAACTGGAATGACAATGAAAGCTTATAAGGAATTAGGAACCAGTAATAGAATTCCATTAGATAAGGTAGGACAAGAAATGAAATCATTTCATTTTTCATAATTAGGTAAAAGAAAAATGGATTATGATAAAATCTAGTATTCAATTATATGGATATTTACATAAAGGGATTTAATTAGTTTTTGATTCTTTTTGGTAGAAAAGATATAGTTGTAAGGAAAGTATGAGCAAGCTGTTTTAAGGGTGAAATCATTTCAAAATAGTAAGCATGGCAAAATAATTACCAATGAATATGAAAATTTTGACTTCGGGTGATTTAAAAAAAATCGAAAAAATGGCTGACTTATTTAAGATACTTGGACATCCTTGCAGGTTTACAATTTTTAAATATCTCTGCGATTGCGGGTGTGAGAAAATGAGAGTTAAGGAAATTTACAACTCATTGGGAATGCATCAAGCAACTACTTCTAGGCATTTGAATGAATTGAAAAAACATAAACTTCTTAATAGAACTATTGATGAAGGAAAAGTTTATTACCAACCGAATATTGAAAATGAATTGGTTGGTTGTCTTAGTCAATGTATCATAGGAATTAAATAAAAAGAATATGAAACGTAACCACATGTTTTGGATGGTCATAGGATGTACCGTTCCCTTGTTGCTAATTTTTTTAGCACCAGCTTTTGGCTTAGGAGGAAATTCATCCTTACTCCTTTTTATCATAGCAATGTTTGCTATTCATCTTTTTATGCCTGGGCATGGAGGACACGGAGGACATCAACACAATCAATCATCATCAAAAGAAACTCAAAATGAACAGCATCAACATTAGAAAATTCGGTTTAGCAACTGGCTCAACAGGTGTAATTCTTTACCTCGGTTGTATCTTATTAATGCTTACTGTAGGCAGAGATGGAACAGTTCAATTTTTCAACAATCTGATTCACGGATTGGATACTTCTTCGATAGTTCGAATGGATGTTCCTATCCAAGAAGCATTGATTGGGATAGTTCAAACTTTTGCTTTGGGCTGGCTCGTAGGAGCTTGCGTTGCAGGGATTTATAATTTCAGTATGTCAAAAAGTAACTAATGAATTACGCTTGGTTCATATGGTCATTAATAATACTTGGGTTATGGGGTGTTGTTTATTGGGGGAAACTGGAATTTCGAAAAGAGATGTGGAAGATGAGTTGGTGGACAATGTTCTTTGGGTTGTCAGAACCTTTTTTTGTCCCTGAATATTGGTTTCCCCCATCCCTATTTGACCTTGCCAATAAGACTGGTTTCGACATTGAAAGTTTGTTGTTTTCCTTTGCAATTGGTGGTATTGGTGTGGTGCTTTATCGGTTGGTTTTTCCTTCTGATTTAATCCCAATTCAGCATACAGAAAAATCTCAACAAAAGCATCAGCTACACAAATACATTTTATTTACGCCAATTATAATTGCCGCTTTGGTGGGAGGATTTACTTCACTTAATCCTATTTACATCGGTGTAATTGCCTTGTTTTTTGGTGGTCTTGCAACTTTATATTGCCGCCCTGATTTAAGGTCAAAAACATGGATAGGAGGATTATTGTTTACTGGACTTTACATTGTTTACTTCGGTAGTTTATTACTCGTGTTTCCTGATTATGTTGAGCTGTATTGGAATTTAGATGCTTTGACTGGTATCCTCCTTTTAGGAATACCGCTAGAGGAATTAATGTTTGCATTTACTTTTGGGATGTACTTGTCAGGATTATACGAACATCTTTTTTGGTATCAATTAAAAACCATAAATGCTTAATCATGAAAAATCATAATCCAAATCAACCTATATGTTTGCCAGATTCAAATCTTCCTAGAGTGGTGGTGGTTGGGGCAGGTTTTGCGGGTATTAATTTGATAAAAAAACTACGGAACAAATCTGTTGAAATTATTCTTTTGGATAAAAATAATTTTCATCAATTCCAGCCATTGCTTTATCAAGTTGCTATTGCAGGTTTAGAACCTGACTCAATTGTATCGCCTATTCGAAAGCTTTTTCAAGGGTATAAAAACTTCTCTTTTCGAATGGCGGAAGTTTTAAAAATAGATTCGGAACAAATGCGTGTCGTGACCAACATTGGTTGGATGTCTTATGATTATTTGGTTATTGCTACAGGCAGTACTTCTAATTATTATGGAATGAATCAGATTGAAAAAAACAGCGTCGGGTTAAAAGATATTCGGGATGCCTTGGACATTCGAAGTTGGGTTTTACAAAATTTGGAAGCAGCCGTAGTCACTTGTGATATGAAAGAAAAGGATGCGCTGACCAATTTTGTAATTGTTGGCGGAGGTCCTGCTGGAGTGGAGTTGGTAGGAGCATTAGCGGAATTTAAAAATTATTTATTAAACAAAGATTATCCAGAACTCGCAAAGGAATGGATGAAAATTTATTTGCTCGAAGCGGGCGATAGATTACTCTCTACGATGTCTGAAAAATCTTCTCAACATGCGGTTGATGTATTGAAAAAATTAAATGTAGAAGTAATGTTACAAACTGCTGTAAAAGATTACGATGGCAATATTGTCTCCTTAGGAAATGGTGAAAAATTATCCGCCAAAACTTTAGTTTGGACAGCAGGAGTACAAGGGAGTCATCCTGCTGGATTGTCAACAACCAATATTGTAAAAGGAAATAGAATACTCGTGGATGCTTACAATCAAGTGAAGGATTTCAAAAATATTTTTGCCATTGGCGATATAGCTGCCATGATTTCAGAAGAATATCCGAAGGGGCATCCTATGCTTGCTCCAGTTGCCATTCAGCAAGGAAATTTATTGGCAAAAAACCTTTTGCATTTTATCTCAACTGGGAATTTCAAAAAACCATTTCACTACCTAGACAAAGGAACTATGGCAACCATCGGAAAGAATCGAGCAGTTGCCGAATTCGGAAAATTCAAACTCACAGGTTGGGTTGCTTGGATGATGTGGTCAACAGTACATTTGTTTTCCATCACAGGATTTAAAAATAAATTCATGGTAGGTATTAATTGGATGACAAAATATTTCACCTACGAAAAAGCGAATCGATTGATTATTAGAAAATTTGATAAAGGAAAAAAGGAGCAATTAAAAGAGGGAATAAATGGATTCGAGATTACCCGAGAAAAAGCCATTAAGTAATGAAACTACTAATTTCAAATTTATCCATAAGGTCTTATTGACCAATTAATAAAAAAAAATCATGAAATATTATTTCAGTAAAGTAATTACAAAAGATTTTAATGAAGCCATCGACCAAGTGACTGATGCTTTGAAAGCTGAAGGCTTTGGTATTCTAACCGAAATCGATGTGCAAGCAACTTTGAAAAAAAAGCTGGACGTAGATTTTCGTCCTTACAAAATATTAGGTGCTTGCAATCCACCTTTTGCTTACAAAGCATTGCAAGCAGAAGAGAATATTGGGACAATGCTTCCTTGTAACGTCATTGTTCAAAGCAAAGAAAATGGAAAAGTAGAAGTGTCTGCTATCGACCCGGTAGCGTCAATGCAAGCTGTAGGAAATGAGTCATTAGGTGAAATTGCTCAAGAGATTGGAAGTAAATTAAAAAGGATTATTGAACACCTTTAAAAAAACACATTGCTTTTACTTGACAAAAACCATCAATAAGATTGAGGAAAGTTGTCCTAGTAAAATGTACATATTCAGATAGTTAAATAATTTTTTATCATCATTTAAACATTTTTATTATGAGTACCAAATCAGAAAAAAAAGATTCTAAAAAGAAGAACACTAAGAAAAAAGATGCGAAGAGAAAAGTGGTTAAAGCTAAGCTAAAAACCAAATTGAAAAAGTTGAAAAAGAAAAGTGGTCTTCTTAAAAAGAAACTTAAAAAAGTAGCATAACAAGATTTGCTACCGCCTTTAATTTGAGTCAATTGATTTCTATTATTTGATTGGCTCAAACTAAAAGGCATTTTCAAAAGCAGGATTTAATAAAGACTACCTGCCGAATTATTTTTTAACCTTAAAAAAAATTGACATGCATTTTTATGAAGGATATCATTACGGAGGAATGCACCTTATGTGGTGGATTATTTGGGTAGTATTAATCATTTGGATTTTCGCTACTCCTTACGAAATCCCTGGGGCTAGAAAAAGGAAAGACAGCCCGCTGGATATTTTGCAAAAAAGATTTGCAGGAGGTTCCATTACAAAGGAAGAGTACGAAGAACGTAAAGCCATTTTGATGAAAGATGGTGCAGAATAATATTATAAAATCAAAATCATGAAAACAGCCATTTTTAGTTCCCATTCATTTGAAAAAAGTTTCTTACAAAAAGCAAATACCAATAATCATGAATTGCTTTTTTTGGAAACAAAATTAAATGAGCAAACTGCTATCCTAGCAAAAGGATGTGAAGCTGCAAGCATTTTCGTAACCGATGATGCATCCGCTAAAGTCCTTCAAATTTTAAAGGACGGTGGGATAAAATATTTGGTTTTGCGTTCAGCAGGATTTAATCATGTTGACTTAGAAGAAGCAAATAAATTGGGTATCAGCATAGTGAGAGTACCTGCGTATTCTCCCTATGCTGTGGCTGAACATGCAGTAGCTCTGATGCTTGCCCTCAATCGAAAACTTATCCGTGCTCACAATCGGGTCAGAGATTTGAATTTTTCTTTGGATGGATTGATGGGGTTTGATATGCATGGAAAAACAGTTGGCGTGATTGGTACTGGAAAAATCGGGAGAGCCGTAATAAGCATTCTTCATGGTTTTGGTTGTCGAATTTTGGTCAACGATTTATTCGAAGATGAAACGTTGGCGAAGAAATATAACATTACTTATACGGACTGTTCAACCTTGTGCAAAGAGTCTGACATCATCACACTTCATGTCCCGCTAACTACTAAAACAAAATATCTGATTAATAGAGATTGTATTGCTTCCATGAAATCTGGAGTGATGCTCATCAATACAAGCCGTGGTGGATTAGTCGATACCAAAGCAGTTATTGATGCATTGAAAATTCGCCAGATTGGCTACTTCGGAATGGATGTTTACGAAGAGGAAGAAGGTTTGTTTTTCGAAGACCATTCATCGGATATTTTAATGGATGAAAAGATTGCTCGGCTGATGACATTTAATAATGTATTGATAACAAGCCATCAAGCTTTTATGACTGAAACTGCTTTGACCAATATTTCAGAGACGACAATTTTTAATTTGGATTGCTTTGAGCAAAGATTGCAAAATGAAAATGTAATCACAACTAACAAATACAATTATGAAATCATCAGAAATAAATAAAATAGAAAACCTCACCGATGAGGAAAAGGAAAAGTTTTTTCAACAATTAGAAAATAATAATGCCTTTTTCAAAGAAGCATTTGAAGCGATGCTGACGCTTGTTGTATCTGACCCATTATTGACTTTTCAAGTAGCAGACTTGATAGAATCAGAATATAGAAATCTGTTTCTGATTATTGCAAAAAAACAAACTCAAGAAAATAAAGACGACACCTCTGGATGTTGTTCAACTCATTAA
>CAYGRM010000408.1:0-5869 GCA_964352225.1 uncultured Saprospiraceae bacterium
GCCAAAATGGCTAAAATGCCTGTTCCACAACCATAATCAAAGACATTTTTCCCTTTAAAATCATGGTTTTCCATGAGTGACATCATCATCCAAGTAGTTTCGTGATGTCCTGTCCCAAATGCCATTTTGGGATTAATTATAATTTGATGTTTTACTTCGGTAAGTGGTTCATGAAAATCGGCTCGAATACCGCAAAAATCTCTTACGACAATAGTATCAAAATTAGACTCCCAAACGGCATTCCAATTTTGGTATTTTATCAACGTTTTAAGGTGGGAAAATTCGAAGAGATTTTTTAATTCAACGACTCTTTCATCAACTTCTGGCGTCTCATTTTTGACCTGAATATAAGCGTCAAATCCATTTTCATTTTCTTCAAATGACTCGAAAGGTAGCTCTCCCAAAAGTGCGATCAGCATCTCATTATTTTCGGGATTGGTTTGGAATTCATATTTTAGATAATCCATGTTGTATGGTTGTTTTTTTGAATCCCAAAAGTAGGAATAATTTACTAGTGATTTCACCACAGATTAGAATATCCTATCTTCATCGGTGAAAATTTGTGTAATCTATGGTGAAAAAAACTAAGGTAATTCATAAACCACCACTTGCTCCCCATCAGCCACTAAGACCGAATTTTTATCATTAGAAAATAAATTAACCAATTCAAATTCTGTTGTTCCCGCCAAAGGGAAATCTGGATGTAATTGACCTTTTTTATCCAATAAAAAAATCTGGTTTTGTTTTTTGCACAGCGAACCGATCATCGCTTTTCCCATATTTTTTGATTGGAGGGAAAAAATAGCATCTTGAGCATTCGAGAATTGGTATTTACCAAAAACTTGAAATGCTCCCTGATGATAATAATAAATTTCTAAATCGTTATTTTTCAAAACAGCGTAATCTATAAAATTATCTCCTCCAAAATCAGCTGAAGCAAATTTGTAATTGTATTGTTTTATTTTTTCATTGCTTGGAGAATTGATATTTTTATTGGAGAGGTTTAATGTTTTTATTTCTCCATTTTTATCAGCTATGATCATTTTATTTTCTAATTCCCCTTGCTGAAAAAAAAGTGGTGAAGCATTCTCCATGGAAATATTGGCAGTTTCCATTTCAATAAAACCATCCTTCCCAAAAGAAAAAACACTTCCTTGGGAATTAATCGCGACAATATAATCTTTGTCCGCCGTTGCAAAATGCTTCAATGGAATCTTCACCAAACCTGCACCTTCAATAGAATTCCAACCTGATAAGGGAATTCCTTTTTCATCAAATCCGTAAATAATTTCATTCTCACAAGCAACAAAAATCCCAAAATCTTTATCACCAAAATTAGCCAACAATAAACCATTACTTGCTGACGAAGATAATTCTAAAGGGAAATCATGCTTATCGTTCCCTTGCAAATCCAGTAAATAAATTTTATCCAAAGTATTAAAAAGTATACCACTCGAACCATCTTCAAAAAAATTAGCAGCATAAATCTTAGACTCAATTGGACTCGTCAATTTTTTCTCCCATGCGATTTCCCCATCTTGATTCAAGAGGTACAATGTCAATTCTTTATCTTGAACCAAAATATCGTAAGCCCCTTTTTCATCATTAAATATGGCAAAAGGTTGGCTAATCGCCTTTGTTTTCAAAGGAGTTCGCCATTTCACTTTTGCTATTTCCTTATTTTCTTTTTCATAAAATAAATATCCATTAGTCACCAATTCACCTTTTTCCCACATGGCATTTAAGCCAAAAACTGAAAAATTTTCCCACAAATCAATCTGTAATTCCGCACCTTTCTCTTTCGTATCAAACGAGTTTTTCAAAAACTGATTTGCCATGCGAGTACTCCAATAAAATTCAGCTACCCCGTTTTCCCCTCCTTGTCCTTTCATTTTCAGATAAGGGACATGGCTTGCCAAGGTTTGATTTGTCACAAATTGGTCTATCCAATTTTCTAAAATTCTCGGTGCTCCTGAAAAAATAACATAATCTCCCAAGAATGCATAACAAGGATTTTTTAGATTCAAAAATTCATTAGATGCATATGGAACGGGTAAATTTTCAATGGCTACTTGTCGAATATTATACGTTTGATAATCCCAATTTTTGGTTTCTCCTAAGCTATCAGTCAACTTCTCCAAATAATGTTGTGCCGTTTTCTTTTTACCTTTTGCTATTTGGTAGACGATGAATTTTTCTGCTCGCATCTTTTTAGTAAAAATTTCTGTCCGTCCAATCAGCCACTCCTCACCTATCCAGGGTAAAAATGATTTTTCGAAAAGGCTGTTGGCGTTTTTACTCGAAATACTTTTTTCACCCAGACCTTTTAAACTATGCCTAAAAAAGTAACCTGAATTATTAGGTATAATTTCCGCAAATGTGGAATTTGTAATTGTATTGTTATAAAAAACATTTTCTTCCCATCGACTTTCATCTTGAGTTTTCAAACAACCTTTAATGCTCACTCCTTCTTTTTGAAAATCTAAAATCCAATGACCAGCAGTAAATTTGTTGGAAAAATATCTCAAATATTTAGTTGCATTTTTATCTAAAAATGGATTCGTAAATGCTGTCAATTTTTCAAAAAGAACAGTTACTTCTATTTGATTTTTAGCCCTAGTAGTTTTATTTGAAAAGTCTAAGAATTGATTACCCAATAAATTAGTCGCAGGACTTTTTAATTGAGCCATCGCACTCTCTACTAAATAAGCATATTTCGAAACCATGATCAAATCCTGATAAATTGCTATCGTATATTTTTCACCATCACCTAAATCTAATCGATAAACAGTACTTTGATTTGCAATGGATTGCTGAAAAGGAAATTCTTCCAAAAGCTCGGCTAGTTTAAAAATACCTTGCTCATCTTTCAAAACGTATAAAAAATCAACATCGGATTTACCACTCAGATGTAATCCAGCTGTGATGGGACTATTCAATAAAAGCTGTAAGTGATTTTTATTTTTGGAAAATAATTTCCGAATTATTCGAAAATCTTCTGACATTTTTTTTACGAAAAAAGTACCACTCATCTCATCAGCATATGGCATCTTTGTAACTTCGTGGCGCAACATATAATAATCATCAAATTCTAAAATGATTGCAGTATTTTGGGGGATAGCTTCAATTGGTTGGACACTCGCCAAAGGATTACGGTAAGTTTCTTGAAAAAAGAAGAACCAAACGAGCAATGCGATCAGTCCTGTAGGCAAAAGGAATAAAAATAATTTTCTCAAAGTAAGTGTTTGTTTTTGGTGAATGGTGAACGGTTAATCATGTCATTATGCACCAGTTTTCTCAAGGAACAAAAATAGTATTTTTATGTATAAAAAACTTTTATCAGTAGGTGCTTTGTTTGGATTTCTAGCGGTGGCGATTGGGGCTTTTGGAGCTCATGGATTGGAAGGAAAAATTACAGCTGCACGAATCACGACTTTCGGAACGGGAGTGGATTATCAATTTTACCATACGTTTGCCATTTTTATTGCGGTAGGTTTAGCGGCGTATTATAAAGATAAGATATTTCTAAAAGCAGGTTGGATATTTGTGATTGGGATCTTATTTTTTTCTGGATCATTGTACTTATTGGCAACTAGAACTTTACTTGGAATTGAAAGTTGGTCCAAGATTATTGGGCCGATTACTCCGATTGGAGGACTATTTTTCATAGCCGGCTGGGGCATTATTTTTTATGGAATTTGGCGAAGAAAAGTTTTTCCTTGATTTTAAAAAAAAACAGTATGTTTGCCCAACAAAAAAATGCGGAAGCCGAAAAGCAATTTAGAGTAGGCAATCAATTAAACAATATAAAATATGAAAAAATTAATTTTCACATTTCTTATTTGCTGTGTTGGAATGACTTCAACTTATGCTGTTTTGGGTCCAGCTGCACCAACTAATGCTGCAGTAGAGGCAATCAATTCAAATACAGCAGTTAGTACAGCTGATTTCTTAAAATCAGCTCAGCAAGATTTACTTGCAAAAAAAGAGGCAAAAGGGCTAAGTAAAAAAGAGGCACGCCTTCTTAAAAAATTGGAAAGAAAAATGCAAAAGGCCGAAAAAAGGTCAAAAAAACGTGCATCAAGTGGAAAAAAATGGATAGTTGCAGTATTACTTTCTTTCTTTTTAGGAGGATTAGCTATTGATCGATTTTACTTAGGGTATACAGGCTTAGGAATTATTAAGCTGTTAACTTTAGGAGGATTGGGAGTATGGGCATTAATTGATTTTATTTTGATTTTAGTTAGAGCGCTTAAGCCAAAAGGTGGCGATTACATAGATTAATAATCAACTTGAAAATATAATTCCATATTAAGTGGAATTGTCCCGAATTTTTAGTGACGAAAAATTCGGGACTTTTTTTGAGCGACAAAAGCAAAGAAAAATTTATTGGAATGGAGTTTAAACATTTCATGACAATGTTACGTTTGATATAGATTGATTCATTTAGGAATTATACTCTCTATAAAATATAATGTATTTTAAAAAATAATAATTATGTTTTACGAAATAAACCCAGAGAGTCCAGCTCAATTGGGGTCAAAAACAGAATATGATAAAAGTGTGACTCCATCGAAAATCACCAAACTACACTTAGTTTTCGATGCTTGGGTGGGTGGCGATCTCCTAAAAGAATCTACATGTTTTTATGTTACTGAAAGGTTTTTAGAAAAAATAAATATTGATGAGATTACTGGACTAAAATCTATTTATCCCACTCAAGTAACTGCCTCAGATACTTTCAAAAATCTATATCCGAATAGAGTTCCTCCTAATTGTTTTCAACTAGAAATTGATGGGAAACCTGGAGTTGATGATGTTGGAATTCATCCTCCTTACCAATTAATTGTATCGCAAAAATTTCTAGATCTGCTACGAAAAATTGATTTAAGTATTGCAAAAATAGAAGTCTTTCAAAAATAAAATAGCGTTATAGACAATTCATAATAATTTCCTCTTCTGTTGGATTGTCTAAATTATCAGACGCAGAAAACGAAACTCCTCCTCCCGTAAGAATAGATTTTAAAGGACAAAAATCAGACAATTTAGTATTCTCTCTAAATTCAATTTCATTTCCATTTTCAATATTTCCTAGACTAGAAATATCTATTAGTTTTTCAAGCTTCAGTACCTCTAATTTTTCAATTGAGCTTAAATTCTCTAGACCATTTAATGACGTGACATTTTCTGAATCACCTAAAAAAAGTCTAAATGATGAGGTAGTCAAGTTGGATAAAAAAGAAAAATCCGTTATTCCTGATAAATTTGACAAATCGATTCCTCCCACTTCCACAATATTGGGAAAGACTGGAATAGGACTAGAAATACCTTGAAGGATAAAAAAAGAAGAAACGTTGATATTTTGAATAGCATCAATATTTAAGCTAGGTGAATTCAGTTCTATTTGTACTCCTTCAACCGAAGCAATATTTTCAAATCCATCCAAACTTGAAATCTGATTAAATAAAATCCAAAAAGATCTTATCTCTTCCAAGTTCGAAAAATTAGATAAATCAACCAGCTCACATTGCTCAATGGTCATGTGTTGACCAATTTTTTGGATATTATTGAAGAGGGAGAGGTCTGGATTTTCTAAACCTGAAATTAAAACTGAACCCGAGATCTCTGTTTTTCCCTCTAAAAGATTGCTATAAGTTACCAAGTCATCCATGGATTCTATCGTTACCGAACCTTTATAAATATTATCCTCATCTTTACTACACGAACAAAAAGTGAATAGAATGGTAAAAAAAAGGAAATGTGATCTTTTCATCTTATTATTTTATCGTTAGAATGAAGGGGTGAATATATAAAAGATTCTAGATGATTTCATTTGGTTATTAAGTTATTGGTTAATGAGTTATTAATC